>NZ_AUPM01000044.1 GCF_003265365.1 Petrotoga sp. 9PW.55.5.1
TAGGTTTATGAATTTATCTACCTTTGCTTTTTTGACAGCTTTGTTGAACTCTTCTTCACTGAATTCATCACCTAAAATTATGTTTTCTTTTACNCTCATGTTGAATAATGGATCGTTTTGCCCCACGATCTTGGCATTTTTTCTCAATTGTTCAAGTTTATATTCTTTAANTTCNATACCNCCTATTTTGAGCAATCCTTGGGATGGTTCGTAAAATCTTGGTATCAAATTTACGAGCGAAGATTTACCTGCCCCACTTGTTCCTACAATAGCTATTTTTTCTTTTGTGTTNATTCTTAAATTTATNTCTTTTAATATAGGTTTATCTTGATATGTAAAACAAACATCTTCAAAAGTGATATCATATTTGCCAACAGGAAAAGGTTTACCTTGCCCCTGGTCTTCAACTGGCAGGTTATGTATCTCAAATATACGATTGGAGACTTGATCCGCCCTTTGCATTTTTATATAAAAATCACTGAGATTTCTTATAGGGGTAAATATCCATCCTAAATAAGCGTAGAAACCTATAAGGGTTCCAAAGTAGTATCCCCTATGAGTATTAGATAGCCTCCATAACCTAATACTAAAACCGGAGTTAACTCATACATAAATGACATAAAATCTTCTGCACCTTGATTTAATTTGCTTAATCTGTTTTTTGCACCAACCCAACTCTCTGATTTTTTGAAAAAACGCTTTCGAAAAGAAGGTTTCTTTGCAAAAACTCTTTATCGATCCGAAGTCCCTTCAACTTTTTCTCTAAATTCCTCTGTAAGTTCACTATACGTGTTCCTCTCTAACTCAGAACTTTTTTGAATACTTTTGTCAAACGCTCTAAGAGAAAAATAATAAAATGGCATCATAATGAATGTGATAATAGCAAGTTGCCAGTTTAAAATTAATAAAACCAAAGAAACAACGATCAACTGTATAAAATTATAAAAGATTACAGAGATTCCTGTTCCAAGAAAGAAAGAAACTTCAAAAGTGTCAGAAAGAACCCTTGACATAAAGTCCCCAACTTTGTTATGGGAAAAATCTTTTTGAGGAATCATCATAATTTTGTTGAACATGGATATTTGTTCGTCTCGCACAACTGAA
>NZ_AUPM01000045.1 GCF_003265365.1 Petrotoga sp. 9PW.55.5.1
TGAGGGGAATTTAAACCCACATACCTCTCAAGAGAGAAATTCTATTATATTAACCCTTCACGCAATTTAAATGTTTTGTTATAACTTTGCAACTATTTTATTAACACACAAACAACTAAATTCTACTAAAAAACCACAAAAAACCATAAACAATATATTTCAAAAAAATTAGAATAGGAATTTTCTAATTTTGTAAAATCGCCAAAAGGGTGTATAATCGCAACAAAGAAAAGCTAAATATAAAAATAACATAGAATTAGAAATAATGAAATAAATTTCAATAATTTATTAACCACGAAAAACTTTTCTTAATTTAATTACCAAACCGGGGAGTAAAAAAAGGGAGGAGTTACAAATGAAAGAATACCTAGAAAGAACGCAAGAAGAATACGTCGATCGGATAATCGAAAGGGTAATAGTAAAAAACCCTGGAGAAACTGAATTTCATCAAGCAGTTAGAGAAGTTCTCGAATCTATAAGACCTTTCATAGAAGCGCATCCAGAATACGAAGAAAATGCTATATTAGAAAGGTTAACTGAACCAGAAAGGCAGGTATATTTCAGAGTACCTTGGACGGACGATAAAGGAAGAATCCGTGTGAACAGAGGATATAGAATCGAATTTAACTCCGCATTGGGGCCATATAAAGGAGGATTACGATTCCATCCAACAGTGTATCCAGGTATTATGAAATTTCTCGCATTCGAACAAACATTCAAAAATGCATTAACAGGAAGGCCGATAGGTGGTGGAAAAGGCGGTAGTGATTTTGATCCAAAAGGAAAATCAGACGCTGAAGTCATGAGATTCTGTCAAAGCTTCATGACCGAACTTTACAGACATATCGGTGAAAAAACAGACATTCCAGCCGGAGACATAGGAGTAGGTGCCAGAGAAATAGGATATTTATTTGGACAATACAAAAGAATAACAAACAAATTTGAAGCAGGTGCTCTCACAGGAAAAGGCATAAACTGGGGAGGAAGTTTATTAAGAACAGAAGCAACAGGATATGGCTTAGTTTACATTGTAAATGAAGTACTAAAAGATCAAGGGGAATCTTTTGAAGGAAAAAAAGTTGTAATATCAGGTTCGGGAAACGCAGCAATTTATGCTGCTCAAAAAGCAATAGAACTAGGAGCAATAGTTATAGCAATGAGTGATTCAGATGGAGCTGTATATGACCCACAAGGAATAGATCTAGATACAGTAATTGAAATAAAAGAAGGAAGAAGAGGAAGAATAGTAGAATACCTAGAAGTTCATCCGAACGCTGATTATGAAAATAAAAGTAAAAACATCTGGAAATTAGACTGCGATATAGCCCTACCATGTGCAACTCAAAATGAAATAGATATAGACGAAGCAAAAGAACTCGTAAAAAACGGAGTAAAGATCGTTGGGGAAGGAGCTAACATGCCGAGCACATTAGAGGCTATTGAATACTTTCAAATAAACAATGTAGTACTCATACCAGCGAAAGCTGCCAATGCAGGAGGAGTTGCAACTTCTGCACTTGAAATGTCTCAAAACGCCATGTGGGATTCCTGGACCTTTGAAGAAGTTGACAAAAAATTGAAGGAAATAATGACAAACATATATCAAAACATAAAAATAACTGCAAAAGAATACAACAAAGAAGATGACTTAGTCTTTGGAGCTAACGTAGTTGGATTCCAAAAAGTTGCCAATGCAATGATATCTCAAGGTTTGGTGTAAAATTCTCGGAAGAAGAGTATAATAGAATTCCCCTTCTGTGAAGGGGAATTAACCGACTACCCCGTCTGCAGCACAAAACGCTGCATCCACCCCTTCGAGGAAGGGGAATTAAACCTGATATTGGAGGTAATGCTTTATATCCAAATCAACAATGTCAAACGCATTTTTGATTTTATTAGAGTATTCTAGGTTTAAAGGATGTTCTATTCGTGTGGATAATACGGTTTCAATATTTAGAGTGTTTGCGATATCATATATTTTTTTGAGGTTTGTTAATCCACCAACTTTTGTTATATCAACTACAATTCCATTTGTTATTTCTGATAATCTTAATATGTCTTCTGATTGTTCTATTGATTCATCCCAGTATATGGGATAACCTACTTCGGTGTTTTTTAATATACTTTCTTTGTTTTTCGCTAGTGGTTGCTCTAAGGCAACCACATTATAATTTTTTAATTGATTCAATACTTGTTTTAATTCATGGTAATTTAGTAACCCGTTAAAATCGATCCATAGTTTTGTATTTCTAAATATCTTTAGTGTGTCTTTTATATCTAATTCTGAAGGTTTTTCTAAATATTCTATTTTGATTATTTGATTATTTTTTTGTATATTATTAACTACATCAAAGAGATTTACATCTTTTTTCCAAAAGACTCTAAATAAAGTTTCTTGGAATTGATTATTATTTGAAGGAAAGAGAAGGTTTGTTATTTCAAAATTATACTTATTGTTTATGTAATTATATATAGCTAAATAGATAGCAGTTTTTGAAGTATTGTCTTTTTTTATTTTTTCATTTACTTTTTTTTCAATATCGGGGATGTTTTCAATGTTTTCAGTATTTTCAATTAGATCTCTTAATAGTTCTAGAATAGCCATGGTTGTTTTAAATGTTTCTCCATAAAAAGGATCGGGAGTAGCTGCTCCTACTCCGTAGTTTCCATTTTTATCAACTATTTTAAAAAGGGCATGTTCTTGCCATTCTATGTTTAAATTTTTTAATAGGGTTCTTTCTTGCCAATAATATACGTCTCGTATTCTTTCTTTCATAATTTTCCTTTCTTAAAATATTCCCAGCATTAGTATTAACCATAAAAGAGAAGTTATAATTGCGTATGTTGGAGAGAAAATCATTTCTTTAAAATTTTTTTCTTTTACAAATAATAATTTATATGCGATTCCTGCTCCAATAGCTATTAGAACCCATAAGTATTGCTGGGCTAAGATGAATATAAATATAGCTAACCTTTCTGAAGCACCTATCGTATCTTTTTCTTCTTTTTTAAGTACATTGAAAGTCCTAAAAAGGAAACTTCCAAAACTAGTTGCTACAACCATTCCTACTATATATAGTTGAAATACATTTGATAAAAATGAATTTAGAAATAAGTTCCTGAAAACATAAGAAATAAGAAAAAAGATGCCTAAGAAGATCAGCTCAATATAAAAGTTAGCTTTTTGTTTTTTTATTCTGTAAATATCAATTCCTGTATGTAATAAAAGAGAGCCTATTACCACTAAAGCTGCCCATCCATTTAACATATCAAAATTAAAAGCAAGAAATACCAAAAGAAACCATATTATGTGCTTATAATAGTCTGATTTATCTAAAAATTTTTCTGAATAGACATTGGTGAACGCATAGTCTGATACAAAATGACTTAGAAATATATTGATTGGAAACATTATTTACCTCCAATATTTTATTCTTCCCAATATTTTTTTTCGACAATTTTTAACCTTGAAAAGTCTCCTTTTTTCCTTCCAACTTTAGCACATGGTTTTCCATCTACTTCTACTATGTCTGCAGTGAAATCTACTTTTTCTTTCATCAAAGATGATCCCACCCCGTAAAGATCTACAGGAACATCTAGCGTTTCGAATAGATCTATTTTTTCTTCGTTGAAACCTCCCGAAACCATTATTTTTAATTCATTCATCCCTAGTTCGTCAAATTTCTTTCTTGCTCTCCAAACCATTTCAGGATTTACACCCAAAGAGGATTTATCTTTTGGAATTACTGATTTATCCCTAAGAGAACCTGAAGTATCAAATCTTACAGCCCATATTTTATCTTTTCCCTTACCAATTATTTTTGACAGATCTTTGTTTTCTATATTCGGCTCTTTGTTATATAAATATTTATAAAAATCTTTAGCAACTTTTATGGTTGTTCCAATTACATCGTTGTCCCAGTCTACTAGTACCATCCGGTTAACATGCCCATCGATGTAATTGTTAAAGGCAATTGAAGCTGCGGATGTACTTCCGTTGTATGCAGCAATTAGGGCATGTGGTATAGTACCTAAAGATTCAACACCCCAATAGTCCGCATTAGCATCCGTTGAAACTCCGAAAGCACCGGCTTTTAAAGCGGCATATCCGTCAGTCGTTTGAACCCAAAAGTGATCAAATCTGGCGCTGAAAAATAAAATAGGTTTTCCTTTTGACACTTTTACAACTTTTTTTACCGCAGTAGCCGTACTTGTGGCTCTAGCCATCACACCTAGAAGCATCGTTTCTAAATGACCAAAAAAAGCCGGATTTCCTTTTATTACAAAAACAGGTTCCATCTTTTTAGCTTCATCCCCATCATATAAGGCAAGAACTTCAATTTCATTCCATTTGTCAACCCAGTAACTATTTAATAGCATTCTTAGATCCCATTTTTTAGATGTGCACTTTAGTAAATCTTCTTTATCCATTCGTGTAGAAGCATCTTGAAGGGATTTTTCTATCTTTAATATTTCGTCGAAAGTTTCTTGTGCTTTACTTTCATCTTTGTAGTATCCAGTTCCATATCTTAAAAGGGCTAAAGCTTCATCTATTCCCACAACGACACAGTCTTTTCTAGGGAAAAATTGGTATGTTACGTTAACTTTCCTTTTGTCTTTTTTTAGAACTTCAACATATCTAGTAAAATATTTGTCGGTATAATATCCCATTCTTATTTTGTCAATCGGCACTTTAAATAATTTTGGATGAAGTCTGGTGTGAGGTTCAATTTGATTCAAAATGTTCACCTTCTTTTTTCTATATTTAATAAGTATTGTTTCCAGTCTATCCCTGCGCTGAAACCTCCTAAGCTGCCATCACTTTTTATTACCCTATGACATGGAATTATTATCGGTAATGGGTTGTTTTTCATAAGTACACCAACTGCTCTAGATGCTTTTGAATTTCCCGCTTTTAAAGCCAATTCTTTGTAAGTTATGGTGTTTCCCTTTTGCATTTTATATAACTCTTCGTATACATTCTTTGCAAATTTTGTTTTCCCTGGAAAATTAAAAAAAATTTCAGGAATCCTCTTTAGATTCCCAAATAGGTATGAATATATTATATCAAAATATTTTTTGGTTTTAGAATCAAAAGTGTTTTCTAAATGTTGAGATACTAACTCGATTTTTTTTATTTTATTATTTTCTATTTGTATAACAATACTTCCCACTTTTGTGTCTAGAACTACGTTCATCTTTCTAACTCCTTAAAATCCACAGGGACTAGGTAAGTTATTCCTTCTCTCATAGTTATCCCATAGAAAATTTCTGCTATTTCCATAACTATTTTGTTATGGGTAATTATTAGAAATTGTGATTTTTTTGAATTTTCTAATATCAAATCAGCTATTTTTGAAGCGTTTAAATCATCAAGCGGGGCATCTATTTCATCTAATATGTAAAAAGGACTTGGATTGAGACTCATTATGGCAAATAAAAAGGCTATAGCTATTAACGCCTTTTCACCCCCAGAAAATAACGAAAGTTTTTGAAAGTTGCTTCCTGCTTTTTTAACGGAAATCTGAATCCCCTTCTCAAAATTTTTCCCTTCTCCATCTAACTTTAACTCTCCATAACCATTTGGAAAGAGTTTGGATATGAATTGAGAAAATTCTTGATTTAAACTGTTAAAGAAAGCATTAAATTGATTTTCAGCTTCTTCATCAAGCGTTTTTATTGTTTTTTTAAGCGAGTTTATAGAACTTAATATATCTTCTTTATTTTTAAGATTTTCTTTATATTCTTTCTCTACCTCTTCATATTCATCTAAAACCGTTAAATCAACAGATCCAAGCTTTTTTAACGAATTTTCTAAATCGTTTAGTTTGTTCTCCAATGCTTTAATCTCATTATTTGGTAATTCTTTTAGTTCATACTCATTTTCTATAATATCCAAATTTTGTGCTTTTTCTTTTAAAAATTCTATGTTATGGTTTGTTTCTTTTATTTCAAACTCTATTTCTTGATTTTTTTGTTTGATAGAGTTTACTTTTTCTTTTAATTGATTTATTTGATTTTCATACTTTTCTAAATCTTTTGATTTGTCGTGTTTTCCTGTTCTACTTTGTTTCATCATATCAAATAATTTAGAAATTTCGCTATTTAGTGTTTCACTTTCTTCTGAAAGATCTTCAATAGATTTTTTTATCTCCACATTTTTTTCTTTTAAATTTTTATGGATTTTTTCTGTTTCTTCTAGATTTATCTTTGTTTCTTTCAACTCTTTTTCAATATTTATTTTTTGGTTTTTATAGTATTCGTACTTTTCTTTGACACTTTTTAATTCCATTGATTTTTCTAAAAGCTCTTTCTCTATTTGATTTAAATTATTTTTGCTTTTTTGAACTTCTTCTTTTAAATCGTTTATTTTTTTAGTAATTTGTGAAGTTTCTTGAGTATTGTTTTGCCTTTCCTGTTTTATCAACATTATATTTTTGGCTATATCTTCATTTTCTTGTTCGTAACCAAATTTTTTCTCAGTATATTGAGCTATATTATTTTCCAGATTTTTTACTTCTTCTTTTATCTTTTTGTAGTCGAAGTTGTGAATATTCTTTTTGGAAGTTATTTCTCTTAACTCATCTTTTATACTTTCTACTTTTTCCTTTCGTTTAATTAATTCTTCTTTCCATTTTTTAAACTCGTTCTCTTTTGTATTTAATTGTTCTTTTATCGATTGTAATTGTTGGTTTATATCTTCTAATTCTCTTTTCCTTTTTAATATAGTGGAAGAGTGATCGTATTTTGATTTTCCCCCTGTTATAGCTCCTGAAGAGTAAACCAATTCCCCGCCAAGAGTTACTATGTTTCCTGGATAATTGATTTTTGATAACTTTATAGCCGTTTCAATGTCAACAACCAAAAGGGAGTTAGAAAAAACATACTCCATAACTTTTTTGTATTCATTGTTATAATTCACTATGTTTATAACAAAATCTATAGTACCGGGTTCATTTAAGAATGATTTTTGTAAACTTACTCTGATTTTTAGTAAATCTAGTGGTAGAAAAGTTATCTTCCCATTGTTATTCTTTTTTATAACATTTAAATAATCTTTTGCTTTAGAAGATTCTTTTATTACTATATTTTGAAGTCTTGCTCCTGCAATAGTAGATACAGCTTCTTCATATTTTTCGTCAGTTTCTATCAAGTTTGCAACTACATCAACAACGTTGGGATCATTGTTGAAATATTTAAAAAAATCTTTTATGGTTGATGAGTATCCTTCATATTCGTTTATTTGTCTATCAAGTGATTGGTGTGTGTAATAGAGATTTTTTTCTTTTTGCTGTAATGAGTCAATTTCTATCGTTAGGGTTCTACAATAATTTTCAATCTTTTTTACTTTTTCCATTTCTTCCTTTAAGGACGTTTCAATTTTTTTTTCGCTTCCTTCGGATTTAGCTAAAATTTCTTCAACTTCTTCTAATTTTTGAGAATTTTTTTCGAGTTGTGATTTTAATGATTCAATCTGTTCATCTAGAAGGCTTATTCTTTCTTCGTTGGTTATGTGCTTTTTTTCAAGTTCTTTAAACTTATTTTCATCAACTAAATTTTTCTTAATTATATTTTGTAATTGATATTCTAATTCTTTAATCGTTCTTTCTTTTATATTTAAATCTTCTAAGATCTTGTTTTTTTTATCATCTATTGAGTTTGTCTTTTGTTCATTTGTTTCTTTTTCTTTTCTAAACTTTTCTTCTTGGATTGTAATCTGCCGAAGTTGTTCTTCAAGGTTCTCTATTTTTTCTTTTAGAGAGTTCATTTCCCATTGCTTACTTAACATCGATGAATTGTTTGAGTTTAATTCTTCTGTTAGCTGGACCTTTTCAGTTTCAATACTTCTGAGCCTTTGACGATAATTTTCTATCATATCTCCGTTTAGAGATAGTTGTTTATCAACACTTTCTATTTCGTCTTTGAGACTTCTGTAACTTCTTTCTATATCAAAAAGATTAGACAATAACTCTTTGATCTTTTGAGAGTTATTTTCTTTTTCTTGTTCGAGTGTTTCTATTCCTTTTAAATATTTAACTTTTGTGGCTCCAAAGTATTTTTTACCTATTCTTTTAATTTCTTCTTTATATTCTATATGCTTTTTTGCCCTTCCAGCTCTAATTGAAAGTGATTTTAATCTTTTGTCAATAACGAATAACAGGTCGTTTATTCTTTCAAGGTTTTCGTTTGCTTTGTCGAGAAGGCTGATGGATCTTTCTTTCTTTTCTAAATATCCTGCGATGTTAGAAGCATCTAGCACAACATCTCTGATACTTTCTGGAGAGGAGTTTACAATTTCTCCTATTTGGCCTTGCCCTATAATAGAATAAAAACTTTTTCCCGCGCCTTTGTTGAAAAGATTTTGTAACTCTTTGAGTGTCGATACTTTATTATTTATATAATATTTGTTAGAAGAGTCTTTTTCCATAATTTTTGTTATTTTAATTTTTTCGCTTTTTTCATTCTCAACAACTAACGAAACTTTTGCAACAGAAGAAGAATCACTTCCGTTACTGCCTATATGAAGAACATCATCTTTTTCTGATATTCTAATTCTCTTTTGAGATTGCTCACCCAATAGCCATCTTATTGCATCGACTATATTCGATTTTCCTGATCCATTAGGCCCTATTATGGCTATGACGTTTTTGTCTAGATTGAAAAAAGTCCTTTTTCCAAAACTTTTAAATCCCTCTATCTCTAGAGATAAAAGTTTCAATGTTAAACTCCTCCAGATTGTTCGATGCTTTTTATCCTTTTTTCTATGGTTTTTGCTACTTCACTAATCTTATCACCTTTTTTCAGTTTCCTATACATTAGTCCTATTACCGTCATATCTAGATAAGCAAACCATCTTGGAGAGCCATTTTTTTGACTTTGATTTCTTAAAAGATAACTAGGATGAAAAGTTGGAAATATCTTTATTTCTCCGTACCAATCAAAGAATCTCCCTCTTGATTGAGTGATTTTATTTTCTCCTGTAAAATAGTTCAAGGGGGTGTTTCCTAACGTTACTATAATTTTGGGCTGGATAACTATTATCTGAGCATCCAAATACGATTGGCAACTTTTGACTTCTTCTTCAGTGGGAACTCTATTTTGTGGCGGACGGCATTTTACAATGTTTGTTATAAAAACGTCTTTTCTTTCTATCTTTGCCTTTTCTTGAAGCATTTTTTCAAGCAGTTGTCCCGCTCTTCCAACAAAAGGTTCTCCCATTGCATCTTCATCAGCACCAGGCCCTTCTCCAACAAACATTATTGGAGATTCAACATTTCCTGAACCCGGAACAGTATTCGTTCTTGTAAGATATAAAGGGCATTTTTCACACTTTTCTATTCTTTTGGCAATCATTTCAATTGAATTTTGCTTATCTTTGTCTCCGTATAGTAACATTTTTAATTCCTCCTGATTTTTTTACATCAAACCAAATTCAAACCCTTCATCACCATAGGATATGTTCTTGTCAGGAATATAGTTTATGAAGAAAGAGATCTGAAAAGAATCAATTTTTGGTTCAGGTAAAACTGCAAATTTAGATCTAATGTTTAAAGTCCAACATACTATCTTTTTTTGGATTTCAAACTCAGAAAACGTCCATGAACTATCGATGAGATCGTAGTTAAAAGATATTGATGCAAACTCGCTTTTATCCCTGTTTTTTAAGTCAAAACCCGTTTTTAAATACTCTGAAACTTTGTACGTTTGATCTAGTCCAAAAGAATATTGTGAGTTTTTTTCCAAGAAATTAATTTCCAAATCGTATAAGGTGTATTCTTCTTTCATATCAAAATCTCCAAATATCTTATGTCCATCATAATAAAATGTATAATTGGTGTAAATTTCTGGGATTTTTTGCTTGAGAGTTTCTTTATGTGTATAGTAATCATAGTCTATTCTTAATCGATTTCTATTGTATCGAAAAATTTCTCTGTTTTCAATATATTCAACTTTTATTTCTTCCTGATGATCATAGTCAAATTCGCTTCTATGAGTGAAATTACCTATAACGTTATTTATTTTTACATTTGTATTATCTGGGATTATGCTATCAGGATTAGACACATCAAATTTTGTCCTTGTTTGAATTGTATTTTGTGTAGAAAATACGTTCAAACCGGTTTGTGTACTAAGGGTCAATCCTTTTGTATCAGGCGGAAAATTTTCCATATTTTTTAGATCAAAACTTCTACTTAATTTTGCTGAGTTGGTAAAATTCTTATTAAACAGTGAAAACGAATAACCTATGTAATCATTATAATTTATTTCGTCTGTTGCAGAAGGGGTAAGGGAGTTTTCTAATACCTTTATATATTCCAAAGAATTCCCAACTTCTAAAATCCCGAGTTTAATATCTATTCCAGGTTCTAAAGAATAATCAAAGTATGACTTTCCCATAGAATAGGTTTGATTAGGAATAAAATCTTTTCTATAATTGAATCTTATGCTATCCTCCATATTAAACTTCAGATTAAAAAAATCCTTGTTTTTGATCTCGTAAAGTGTATCTTTGTATGTAAATGTATTCGTGAAAATTATCCTATTTTCAGTAGTTTTAGTTCCTTGGGTTGTATAAGAATAATTAAAATTCCCGTACATTTTAGCATAGGGTTGATAAAAACTGTATTTCCCAGCAAGGTCTATCTCTGTTTCTTTATTATTCCAAATATCCGTTAATGTAAGACCTGTTATGTCTCCGTATGAATGAGAATTTACTTTAATTTTTGACAAAGATATTAAAGATCTTCCATACCTTTTTTGAAAGGCTTGGGATTCAACATTCAAAAATAATATTTCTTCAAATCCTTCAGGATTCCAGTGCACGGATGATTTTATATTTTTTAAGTCTCCAAAACTGGTTTCTAACTTGGGAATGTTTAAAGATAGATCTTTTTCATGTATAAATGGTTCCAATTTAAATTCTAATCTTGATCTTTCATCATATTCAAAAAACTGATAATAAAATCCTAAATTGTCCCTCAATTCATTTGGCATATTTACCGTTGAAAACAAATTCAATCTTCCATACCAAAAAGGGAAAGAATACCTAAAATATGTGGTTTTTTCTGTATCTCCTGTAACCATATCACTGGAAGTATTATACAATAATTTTACCTTAGATCCATTATCAAATTTATAATTAATCTCAGTAGCTAAAGAAAACGCATTGTTATTATAACCGAAAGTTAATGAAAATGGCTCTTCTTCATCTTCGGATAAACTCTGAAAATAAAATGGCAAATATAAAACGGGAACTCCGAAAAAACTCAAAACAACATCTCTGGCGATTAAAAAATACCCAGGGAATATATCAACTTTTCCGGCAGAAAAATAGTATGTAATACAGTCCTCACAAGTGGTTATCTTGGTAGCTTTGCTTTCTATCAAATTTTGTTGCATTGGTTTTTCTATTTTTTCAGACCAGATTCTAACATCTACTTCTTTTATGCCTTGATACTTTTGTATAGTATATGAGTTTAAAAAAATAGCAGAATCTTCATCAAAATTTACCGTTACTTCTGAAGCCTGAATCGATATGTCTTCATACAGATAATTTACATTTCCGTAAAAGGTTGCTTTTTTAATGGTTCCATCATCGTTTAATTCACCCTGAGCAGAATCAGCTTTGATAATAGAACCCTCATATTCTACATAGACTCCATCATACAAATACAATAAATTATCACTTAAAGTAAAAGTACTACTTGTAATGTTAACAGGAGCGGAGTAAAGTGGAATACCTATAAAAATAATGAATATTACTGAGAAAACTCTTTTTATAGGCTCTAAAATTTTGTAGGAAAATCTCGTGTCTAAGATTAGGAATAAAATCAACCCTATACTTCCAAAGATTATATTTGGAATCCATACAGATATCTGTGGATTTATAATCTTCTCTTTTCCTAAAGCAGAAAGCCAAGCTCCAGAACCTTGATAAATTACTACTAGAGCGAATGTTGTTATTACACTCCAAGATTTACTTGTTAAATTTAAGAATAAAGATAAGGCTATTCCCAATATACATATAACTAACGGCGCCAATGAATTAGCGAATTTTGATTGGTAAGAAACAATTAACCCAGAAACATCTAAGCCTAACTTAGAAAATGTGTCAATCTTTTCCTTTAGTTCTTTACTAGTCATTTCGTTGGCACCTTTGGAGAAGTTTAGAAACTCTTCAACATCCTGTTGGATATCCAATTCTAGCTGATCAAAAGTTATATCCAAATCGAGAAAACCATCTTTATTTGTTCTAAACATTCTTCCATTCGACATGTACCAACCGTCTAAACCTTTTTCCGCTTTTTGAGCATTAAAAACTGCGGTGTAATTCTTTTTAACTTCGTACAATAATACGTCATATAATACGCCAGTTTCTCTGTCTATCTGTTTTACAAACAGGTATCTCCCATCTCCAACATCTACAAATTGGTTTTCTTCAATTTGTGTTTCGGGTCTTTGGTAGACATACAAAGCCATTGCCTCTTTAGCTTTATAATTAGAATGGGGAACTATTGTATCAAACAAAACGAAGGTAAAAAAAGAAAGTACAATTGAGATTGTAAGAAAAGGAATAACCAATTTCTTCATAGGTATTCCCAAAGTTTGTAAAGCTATTATTTCATTTCCAGAGGAGAGCTTTGAAATCACCCAAAATATTCCAAATAGAACTCCAACCGGTATACCCATGGAAATAAAATAGGGCAGGTGATACCAAATTAATATTAATAATTTTGAAAAACCGACGTTGTTCCTAACTATTATTTCTGATAATTGATATAGTAATTCAACACTAACAAAGACAATAAAAGCTACTATACCCATAAAAAAAGGGGGATGAATTCAATAGAAACATATTTAAAAAGCTTTCTCATTCTAAATCTTCTCCCAGAAAATAGAAGAGTTCTAAATCGTTTTTTCTACATTTATATAATTCTCCGGTCAATGCCCAGATTATATTTTCTGAAATATTAGTTGTTAAGTCAGAGAAGGTTACCAAGTTGTTCAATATTTCTATATGTAGTGAAGATGCTTTTAACGATTCTTTAGATTTATACAGATATGATTTGTATGCTTCTATTAGAGAATTTATTTCACCATTAACAATACAACTTTTTTTTAGCTTTGCGAAAAAAATCTTCTTTGACTTTTTCGGTTTTTAGTTTATTTGCTTCGATATTGATAAAATCAGAAAAAAGGGACAAAACATCGGAAAGATTTTCTTTTACAAGAGTCACAGAATCTTCGAAGTTGGCAACATTAATACTACTTGGGGTTTTAAGAATCTCGATATTTAATTTGGAATTCTTTTCGCATAGATCTCCCATATACTCAAATATTTGAACTAATTTTGAACTCATGAAGCATGCTTTTAAATAGATTCCAGTATACTGGTTTGAAGATAAGAGTATTGCACTTTCATAGTTTAAAGTAGCTTCTAAATAATCGATTCTGTCATCTTGTTTAATAACCTCATTGGAGAGTTCGTGATTTCTTTCTGTGTAAGCATCTGCAAATTTATAGTACATTTCTTGAACTATTCTGCCCATTCTTAGAACATTATTCAAATACCTTACTAAGCGATTTAAACTAACATTGTTGATTTGATGGGCATTATCTCCTCTAAACAATTCAGTTTACCTCCAGTGGGAATAAACAAAAAAATTATTCAAAATGTCTGCCGAAACCTAATTTTTTATCTAAAGCATTTAGATAATTATATCCGTTTCTTTGGGCCAATTCAATCGTATGCTCACTGGTCGTTACATATACGGACATACCCGGTTCCATTTTATGAACAATGTCTCCATCACCAGTAACATATGCAAAACCTTGACTCATATTTTTCAAGGTTATTTCAATTTTTTGATCTGGTGGGGCAATAAAAGGTCTAATATTCAGGGCGTGTGCAGCCAAAGGTATAAGTTGAACAACATTTAAATCTGGATGTATAATTGGACCACCAGCAGATAAGGCATATGCTGTAGAACCGGTAGGAGTTGATACGATCAATCCATCACCTGAAAAAGAAAACAGAAGATGTTCTTGAATTCTTACTTCAACATTCATTGTACCAAGAGGTTGACTTTTCAGCAAGACGATATCGTTTAATACTGTAACTTTTTTAGCTCCAACATGGCATTCCAAAAGGGTTCTTGCTGAAAAAGAAATTTCATTATTCTTTATATCTTTGATTAATTCACTCATTTCACTGTTAGAATAAGAACTTAAAAAACCTAAATTTCCCAAGTTTACAGCTATCACGGGTTTTGAATATAAAGCAGCTATTTCAGCAATCTTTAATACTGTTCCATCACCACCAAAAACAAGAAAATAATCTGCAGTTTTTGCTTTCTCTTCATCTAGGGAAGATCCAGCTGCTGCAGAGTCTATTATTTCAATGTTGCTTTCTTTAAACGGTTTTAGTATTTCATCTTCTAACTCTTCATCAGAAACTTTCAAAGGATTGTAAAAAACAAAAAACTTCATTAAATACACTACCTTAACAAATATCCTAATTCTAACAAAGATTGTACTAAAAATCTATCCAAAAAGAATAGAATTAAAAATGCAATCATAGGGGAAAAATCTATACTTCCAATAACTGTGGGAATGAATTTCCTAATTGGATTTAGTATAATGTTTGCAGACGAGTCTATGAAAACACGAATTTTGCTGTATTGAAAAGGCATTATAAAACTTAAAAGGGCTGATATAATTATACATAATTCAAAAAATACAATCATGATTCTTAAAACACTGGCTAAGGCTAATAATAAATTTGCTATTACAAACATAATTTCCTCCTCAGGCTTGAATTAGTTATATTTATTTATAATTATATCATAATATCATACGTTCAGTACGCCCATTAGATCATATTAAATGTCCGTGAAAACAATTGGTTAGAAAGACGTAAGAAGAAGTATTTTGGTTCAATTCCCCTTCCTCGAAGGGGTAAATGTAATAGAAATTCTCCTCTTGAGAGGGGTGGATGCGACGTTCTTTGTCGCAGCCGGGGTGTGGCAGCAGACGGGGTAGTCATTTCTATTCCCCTTCCTCGAAGGGGTGGAT
>NZ_AUPM01000046.1 GCF_003265365.1 Petrotoga sp. 9PW.55.5.1
CCTTCAAGGAAGGGGAATAGAACCGACTACCCCGTCTGCAGCATAAAACGTTGCATCCACCCCTTCGAGGAAGGGGAATAGAAATGACTACCCCGTCTGCAGCATAAAACGTTGCCATTAAACCAATTGACATGGGGCAGCTAAAATATAAGACGGATTTTTATTTTTCTTAAATTTGTTTTTTAGATATGAAAAACAAAAGGTCGTTCAAGTATTAAACAAAATTAAAAGAACTCTCTAATATCTTTAAATACTTTTATAATTGCATTTATTATGACAAAAAATTCTAAACGTCCAAGATACATCCCTAAAGTTTGTGTCCAAATAACCCCTAATGGGGCTTGTCCAGAAGTAATTCCTACTGATAGTCCTACTGCTGATAAAGTTGAGGCATATTCAAAAAGAGCTTCATGTAGAGGATATCCGTAAGCTAATAAAACAAAAACTCCAATAAAATAAGTAATAAAGTACATAGTAAATACTACTATCACATTTTTTATAGATTGCAAATCTATTTTTTTTCTTGAAACACCTTTGTAGACTTCAATATAAAAGGTGGAGCCTGATGGCTTGAAAAAGTCCTTTATTTGGTCTAATATGAGTTTAAAAGCAATATAAACCCTGAAAAGTTTAAGTCCACCTGATGTTGAATCCATCATACCTCCAAGTATCATCAATATAGTAATAATTAATAACCCCAAAAAATTCCATGAAGCAAAAGATACGGTCGAAAAGCCAGTTCCTGTTAAGGCTGATATAGTTTGAAATGCAGCATGAACAATTCCTTGACCGGCGTTATAAATCTGGTAAGTGGTAAAACTAAAAACTAAGACGAATGAAATGATCAAAATAAAAAGCATAGTTTTTGGTTCTGGGTTTTTTAAAAATGGTTCTGATTTTATCTTTTCTCTTAACTCTAAAGAACTAATCTTGCCTGATTTGTAATCTTTTCTGTTTCTTATAAAATTTCTAACCATGATAATAGCCGCATAGTGAACCCCGAATCCTGTTCCACCGATAATCATTAATACCATGATTATTATTTCAACTTGTAAACTACCAAAACTACCGATACTAAAATTCCTGGTAGAGAATCCTCCCGTTGCAAGACCGGTTAAAGTATGATTAAAAGCATCAAAAAAAGATAGTTTTCCTATCAACATTAAGAGTATAACCCCTATTAATGCCCATGCCAAATATATTCTAAGTATAATTTTGGCTGATTCCCTTAAGTTAGGGACTAAATTATCTGATCTCCCTTCAGCCTGGTATATTCCTACTCCCATCGCACCAACCACAATTACGGTTATTATTGCAAAGCCTGCACCCCCAACAAATTGCATGACTGACCGCCATATTAATACCGTTCTTGGTAATGATTCAACATCTGAAAACATAGATAATCCTGTAGTCGTCCATCCACTTGTTGATTCAAAGACAGCTTGAGAAAAATTTAACAGTCCAGAAAAAATAAAAGGGAACGAAGACAAAAAAATTGCTAAAGTCCAAACGAAAAAAACGGTAACTACGGCATCTTGAGTATTTAATTCTTTTTTTCTTTCTCCTTTCCCAAAAAATCTAAAAACAAATGCAATTGTAAAAGTAATTAAGCTACTGCTTAGAAAAGGCAAAAAATCCTTAGGAGTGTCATAAATAAATGCAGTTAATCCTACTATTAAAATCAAAACGCCCAAACCAATAATAATACTTCCAGTATTTCTAAAAATAGTTTTATATCTTAACTTCAAAAAATATTTATATGAAGGCACTTAATCACCTCGATTTCAAAGTTTCTTTAACTTTTTCCACTTGCTCTTTTAAAGCAAAAACAATTAATCTATCCCCTGCTTGTATTTCTGTATTTCCTTGAGGCACCATCATCTTTCCATCTTCTCTTATTATTATTCCTATTATAGAATTTTGTGGTAAATGCAATTCTTTCAAACTCTTGTTAACAGATGCATTATTTTCATTTATAGATAATTCCAAGATAGATAATTTCTCCATATATGGATTAAAAAAATCGGTGATCTCTTCATGTATTAAAGAAGATTCTATCAATTTCTGCATCCAAGAAATTGGTACGAGTGTTTCAACATTAATTCCTCTGAAAATAGTTTCGTTTTCTGTTGCATTGACCAAAGAGATGATTTTAATGTTTTCGTAATATTGTCTTAGTGACCAGGATACTACAAAGTTGAGGGCATCATCATCAGAAATAATTATTAGCGCTTCAACTTTCTTGCTAAGTTCTAGATTTTCTATCCATTTGATGTCTGTTGGATCCTGTTTTACAAGTTCTAATAAAGGGAAATTAACTTTTAACCCATCTAAAATCTCTAAATTGTCTTTGTTCATACTAACGTAATAGACTTCATTTCCTAATAACAACAATTTTTTTGCTAGTGAATAAGCCAAAGTTTTCCCTTCAATAATATAAAATGTTCTACTCATTTGTACCAACCGCCTTTTCTAACTCTTCAACTAATTCAATCACTGAATCTTCTATGGGACAAAACAAATTTAAACCAGCTTTGATGAATATAGCTTTTTTTATAGGATCGTTAACCCTAGCCGCCAAGTTTATATTTTCTTTCATCTTTTTTATTCCATAAGCTAGCATAAAATTCAAATTATCATCTGGTGTAACTATATAAATCATATCTGCTTTTTCAACATTGACGTTCTTTAATGCTTCCATATCGTTTGTATCAATTACTTTTGTAAAACCAATGAAATTTCTTCTTGCTAATCTTTCAAAGGAACTTTCCTCTTTATCAATTACAACCACATTATGAGTTTTACTCAATCTAATAGCTAATTCCGAACCCAACCTTCCGCAACCTATAATAATTATATTTTTAGAATTGTTAATTCTCATATAATTCCACTTCCTATGTTATTAGATTTTGATATTTTAATAAAAACAGAACACCAGAATAGGTGTTCCGTATAATTAAGCTAATATAGAAAATTTATAATATATACTCTCTGAGATCTTCATTCACATAAACCTTACCTAATCTCAAATCTACATAGTTTTTATCTATTTTTACTTCCCACTCTCCTGTTGCTGGAGCTTCATAAGATACTTCCTCAAGCACCTTTTCAACGACTGTATAAAGCCTTCTTGCACCAATATTTTCAACCTTTTCGTTCAGTTCAAAAGCTATATTTGCTATCCTTTCTATTCCATCTTTGCTAAATTCTACATTTACACCATCTGTTTCCAACAAGTATTGATACTGTTTTAATATAGCATTTTTTGGCTGAGTTAAAATTCTTACAAAATCTTCCTCAGTTAAGTCTGAAAGTTCTGCTCTTATCGGAAATCTCCCTTGTAACTCTGGAATCAAATCCGATGGTTTAGATTCACTGAATGCACCTGCTGCAATAAATAAAATATAATCAGTTTTGATTGATCCATATTTTGTTACCAAAGTTGTTCCTTCTACTATCGGTAACAAATCTCTTTGAACTCCTTCTCTAGAAACATCCGGACCTGAACTTCCTCCTTTGGATGTAACTTTATCAATTTCATCTATAAAAATAATACCTTTATTTTCTGCTCTACTTACGCCTTCTTGAACCATCTTATCTTGATCTATTAATTTTTCTGCTTCTATAGGTTCTAAGACCTTTCTTGCTTCTGATATTTTCATCCTTCTTCTTTTTTTCTTTTTTGGCATCAGATTTTGAAACATCTCTCCAAACTGTATCCCCATATCTTCAAACTCTGGTCCAAGCCCGGCAAACATAGGGGATGATTGTTCTTCAACTTCAACTTCGATTTCTAAGTCTTCCAACTCACCATTTTTTAGTTTTTCCCGTATTTCTTGTCTTCTTTTTTGAATATCTTCATCTTCTTTTTCATAGCTAGTACTATCTTGATTAATATATTCATTACCTTGATTGAAAAGTTGCATTACATCCATCAGATTGGCTTGGCGTTTTGACTTTTTCTTAACTGGAACTAAAGCTTCGACTATTCTTTCTTCCACCATCCTTTGAGAATTTTCCTTTACCTCTTCCATCATTTCTTTTTTCACCATATTAACAGATGAATCAACAAGCTCTCTGACCATGCTTTCAACGTTTTTCCCCACGTAACCCACCTCAGTGAATCTTGTTGCTTCTACTTTTACAAAAGGAGCGTTTGCTATTTCAGCTAATCTTCTTGCTATCTCCGTTTTTCCAACACCTGTTGAACCGATCATCAGGATATTTTTTGGAATTACGTCCTTTCTTATTTCATCAGGTAAAGCTAGCCTTCTTATTCTGTTTCTTAAAGCTATGGCAACCTGTTTTTTAGCATCATCTTGGCCAATAATATACTTATTCAATTCTTCTACAACTTTCTTTGGAGTTAATTCTTTTTTATCGTTCATATAATTCACCTCAATAATTATTTAAATCAATATTTTCTTACTAATTTATACTTCGTGTACCTTTAAAAGATTAGTTTTACTAGAAAAACCGTAAGGGATACCTGCAGTTACAATTATATTATCACCTGGAAGAACAACGTCCAATGATTTAACTATATTCGTTACACTCTCCAACATATTGTCTGTATCGGTGAACTTTCTCATTATTACAGGTGTTACACCCCATACCAATGCCAACCTGTGATAAGTTGTTAATCTTGGTGAAGCGGCTATGATTTTGGAGTTTCTTCTAAATCTGGATAAGGCTCTTGCGGTATAACCACTGTATGTAGTAGCAACTATTACATTTATACCAAGCTGTTCTGCCATTTTTACAGCAGACATTGTAATAGCGTTTGTTGAAGGATCTCCTCCCCCATAAGTTGAATAATCAAACTTGTACAAATATTCATCCAACATCTTTTCAGTTTCGAAAGCAACTTTGCTCATAACTTCTACTGCTTTTTCTGGGTATTTACCTATAGATGTTTCACCGGATAACATAATTGCATCTGTTCCATCTAAAATAGCATTTGCAATATCCGTAGCCTCTGCTCTTGTGGGAAATGGATTGTTAATCATGGTTTCCAACATTTGAGTAGCAGTTATAGCTGGTTTTGCCATTGTGTTCGCTATTTCTATTATTCTTTTTTGTAGTAATGGGATCTGTTCAACTGGCGCCTCTACTCCCAAATCTCCTCTAGCTACCATAACTCCGTCTGATTCTTTGATAATTTCTTCTAAGTTATCTAGAGCCTGCAAAGTTTCTATTTTTGCAATCACCGGAAGATCGGGCATTCCTAATCCTGCTAGAATTTTCTTTGTTTCAGTTATATCTTGAGCCTTTCTAACAAATGATTGTGCTATATATTCAACATTCCACTCCACAGCTTTGTTTAAATATTCTATATCTTTTTCAGTTAAAGGAGGCATTCCTATATCGATACCAGGAACGTTTATCCCTCTTCTACCGACAATGGTCCCTCCTGTTATAACTTTAGTTTTTATTTCTTTTTCAGTTGTTTCTGATACTACTAGTCTAATCTTTCCATCATCTAATAATATATTATCCCCTTTATTTACTTCTTTTGGTAATTCTTTGTAATTTATGCTAACTTTATCACAACTACCAACTATATCTTCACTGGTTAAAACAAATTCTTGGCCCTCTTTTAATGTGACTTTATCCGTATCAAAAGTGCCTGTTCTTATTTTCGGGCCTTCTAAGTCCAATAATATAGCTAAAGGAATATTCAATTCTCTTCTTATTTTTTGCAATAATTTAACTCTTTTTTCGTGATCCTGGATAGAATCGTGGGACGTATTTAAACGGGCAACATTCATCCCGTTCTCAATTAAATTCTTAAGAACTTTTTCTTCCTCTGTAGCTGGTCCTATAGTGCAAACAATTCGAGTTTTTTTATTTTTGAGTTTTCTGTTCATAATTATCCTCCTAAAAACATCATTATAAGAAATTTTATCTTCTAAGATAAAATATTAGCTAATTTTACTATCTCTAAGTCCAAAGATTTTTTTTCTGCTAACACCTTTTCGATAGGTGTTCTTATAAGATCGTTTCTACTTAGCCCAATCATAACATTAAATTCGCCTTCTATAAGAGATTTTACAGATTCATTCCCCATTCTTGAAGCTAATATTCTATCAAACGCACTTGGAGACCCTCCTCTTTGAATATGTCCCAAGATTGTTATTCTAGTTTCAAAACCAATTCTATTCTCAAGATGCCTTGCAACCGTATAAGCACTTGCGGAGCCTTCTGCTACTACAACAATTGAATTAATCTTTCCGCGCTTCCTTTCTTCCCACATTTTTTCAGCAAGAGAATCATAATCTGTAGGAATTTCAGGGATGATAACAGCCTCAGCACCTATAGCAAGTCCCGTCATCAAAGCAATGTAACCAGAGGTTCTTCCCATGACCTCAACAATAAAAGCTCTTTCATGAGATGAAGCAGTGTCTTTTAATTTTTGAAGAACATCGATAACCGTATTTAAACAAGTATCTACTCCTATACTCATATCGGTGTAAGCAATATCGTTATCAATCGATCCAGGAACTCCTACGACTGGAATTCCTTGTTCGTCAGATAAAAGTTTTCCTCCCGTCAAACTTCCTTCTCCACCAATAATAACCAATGCATCTATCCCTAAATCTTTCAGATTATCAGCTGCTTTTTTTCTAACTTCTGGTACTTTAAACTCCGGAACTCTAGCAGTTCTTAAGATTGTTCCACCTCTTTCCATAATTCCACCAACATCTGAATAATTAAACTTTTTATAATCTTTATCTAGAATTCCTGCATAACCTCTCAAAAATCCATAAACTTCTATATTTTCAACAACGGCGCTTCTTGTAACCGCTCTAATAACTGCGTTCATGCCAGGAGCATCTCCACCACTGGTTATCAATCCAATCCTTTTTATTTTGGACATTGGTACCCCTCCTAAATTTTTCCAAATTCTAGATTTAATTAATTCTCCGTTTAGCGAATTTAATTATCTAATTTGAATAGGAACTACCTTCTTATTATATCACTTGTTTTTTGACACTTTTGTTAATTCAAATATAAAATGAATAACTCATTTAACAATTTTGTGCTATAATAAATTTAAATTCAAAAGTTAAAGTTTAGGTGATGAAATTGACAGTATATGAAAAAGAAGATGTTGTTAAAATACTTAAGAATAAAAAGATAAAAGTAACACCGAACAGACTCTATATAGCAATTAAGCTTTTTAATTCCACTGATCATCCTTCAATAGACGAACTACATCAAAATTTAATAAAAAGCGGAAAAAGAGTTTCGTTTACTTCAGTATATAATATAGTAAAACTTTTTAAAAACGCCGGTTTAGTTCAAGAAATTATGCTTCAAAATAAAATTCGATATGATGCTAATATTACACCTCATGCCCATTTTATTTGTAGAAAATGTGAAAAAATATGGGATGTACAGATTGATGATAATTCAATTCTTAACAGAGAAGATTTAATAAATTTCAAGAACATAGTTGAAGAAAAATTATCTGGCTATAAGGTTGATTCAGTTGAAGTCAATTTAATTGGAATTTGTAAAGATTGTAGTAATAAAAATAGTGAGGCTTAAGCCTCACTATTTTTCTAATTACCTTCCCATTTAACTTTTAATTCTTTATTTGCTTTAACATCATCCAGTCTTTTTATAGGTAATTTGGTAGGAGCTTCCTTCAGTTTTTCAGGTGAACTCTTTGCTTCTTTAAAAATTCTTTCGTATATTTCCGCAATTCTATCAAGGCTTTCTTTACTCTCTGTTTCTGTAGGTTCAATCATCATAGCTTCATCGACTATAAGAGGAAAATAAACAGTGGGAGGATGTATTCCATAATCTAACATCCTTTTTGCGAAATCCAAAGTCGTAACATTATACTCTTTCAAAGAACTCCCTTTAATTACAAACTCATGTTTACAAATATCTGGATAAGCTATTTGTAAAAAGTTAGAAAGTTTCTTTCTTAAATAATTAGCGTTCAAAGTAGCTAATTCACTAACTTTTTTCAAACCCTCTTTTCCCATACTTAAAATATAAGCATAAGCTTTTAACATCACAATAAAGTTACCATAGAAAGATCTAACTCTGCCTATACTGTTTGGAATATTGTATTCAAAATAAAATTCTCCGCTATCTTTTCTAGAAACAATAGGTTTTGGCAAGTAATCTTTCAGGAAGGATTTTACGGCAATAGGACCACTTCCAGGACCACCCATTCCATGTGGAGTAGAAAACGTTTTATGAAGGTTGAGATGAACAACATCAAACCCGTTGTCTCCAGGTCTAACCTTCCCCATAACAGCATTTAAATTTGCCCCATCATAGTACAGCAATGCTTTATTCTTGTGTATCATATCAGATATATCCAATATATCTTTTTCAAAAAGTCCTAAAGTATTCGGATTAGTTAACATAATTGCAGCCGTATTTTGGTTAACTAAAGATTGTAGATCTTTTAAATCAACCCTTCCCTCGTCATTTGATTTTACTTGAACTACCTTAAATCCTGCCATAACAGCAGAAGCAGGGTTAGTTCCATGAGCTGAATCAGGAATGATAACTTCATTTTTATATCCTAAATTGTTATCCTGTAGATACTTCCTAATAATCAACATGCCCGTAAGTTCACCGTGGGCACCTGCGGCGGGTTGTAAAGTAATTGCATCCATACCTGTTATTTCTCTGAGATATTCTTGTAAATCATACATTAATTCCAAAGTTCCTTGAATCGTTTCTTCTTCCTGATATGGATGTAATTTTATAAAGTTTTTGAATGAAGCTATTTCTTCATTTAAGAAAGGATTGTATTTCATTGTACAAGATCCTAGTGGATAAAACCCTTTGTCAACTGAATAATTTAAAGCTGCTAATTCATTGTAATGCCTTACTATATCAACTTCATATAATTCAGGTAGGTTAGAATTCTCTTTTCTGATTAAATGTTCCGGAATATCATATTCAGTCTTCTCAACATCTAATTCAGGTAAAGAATATGCCCTTCTACCTTCGACAGATTTTTCAAATATCAATTTCATACCAATCCCTCCAAAAATGAACAAAGAAAATCGATATCTCTCTTTTTAGTTAGTTCCGTTACGCAAAACAAAACTTGATCTTTCATTCCAGGATAAAATTTCATTAACGGTAATGGGCCAAAATAATTTTGCTCTAAAAGTTTATTATTTAAAAATTCAACATTTAACTTACTTTTTAAAACAAACTCGTTGAAAAAAGGTCCTTCAAACACCGGTTCAAACTTCTCACTTTCTATTAATTTTTTTGCTAAATAATGTGCTTTATAATAATTTTGTTCGGCTACTTCTTTTATCCCTTGTTTACCCATTACATTTATATATATAGAAGTCAAAAGAGCATTAAAAGCATGATTAGAACATATATTTGAAGTCGATTTTTCCCTTCTGATATGTTGTTCCCTTGTTTGTAAAACCATACTGAATCCTCGTTTCCCCTCTTGATCTACTGTTTCTCCTATTATTCTACCTGGCATTTTTCTTATATACTTCTTTTTTGAGGCAAAGAAACCTAGACCTGGTCCTCCAAGAGATGGATGGTTACCTAATGACTGTCCTTCTCCAACAACAATATCAGCCCCAAACTTTCCAGGAGCTTCTAAAAGTCCTAAAGAAATAGGGTACGTTGTAACTATAAAAATTACATTATCAGGAATATTTTCTTTTATTTTTTTCAAATCTTCGACTATACCAAAAAAATTGGGATAAGCAACAACAACACATGAAGTATTCTCATCAATTTTTGAATTTAAATCTTCGATATCAACCTGCCCTGTTTGAGAAATATAATTTACTTCTTCTAGTTTCATCTCTTGAGCTTCAATATAAGTTTTGACTACTTCTTGGTATTCGGGATGTACTAATTTAGAAACCAAAGCATTGTTTTTGCCATTAATTCTTTTTGCCATCAACACAGCTTCTGCTAATGCGCTGGCGCCATCATACATCGATGAATTAGCTACCTCCATACCAGTAAGCTCACAAATTAAACTTTGATATTCATAAAGCATCTGTAGAGTACCTTGAGAAACTTCGGCTTGATAAGGTGTATATGCAGTTAAAAAGTTTCTATTGGAAGCGATTTGATATACAACAGAAGGTATATAGTGGTTATAAATTCCTGCGCCTCTAAATATCCCATAATCTTCTATGTTTTTATTCAATTTAGCCAAATCTTGAAGTCTTTCTTTAACTTCTATCTCGCTCATACTAGAAGGTATATTCAATGTAGAATTGTATAAATGCGGAACATCTTCATACAACTCATCAATACTTTCTATGTTCAAAAATTCAAGCATTTGCTCTACATCTTTTTCAGTATGAGGCAAATAAGGGAATTTATTCATAATATGTTTTCACCTCTTTCGTTTTTTGTATATTACTATATTTTTTTGTTTCTAACACTGCCTTTATAGAAAGGAGTTTTTACTATTTCTGTTTCCAACATTTTATTTCTAGCTTTTATATATATCCTTGTGCCTATTTTTGAAAAATCTTTGTCAACGTAACCCAATGCAAGATTTTTGTTCAAAGTTGGTGATTTAACACCGCTTGTTACAAAGCCAATCTTTATATCTTTAGACTCGTCGTATATTTCATAACCGTGTCTTACAGGCATCTTATCAAGTATTTCCATGCCAACCAACTTTCTTTTGATTCCTGTTTCTTTCTGATTTAAAAGTACATCTTTCCCTATAAAATCTTTATCAAAATCAACCGCCCATTTTAACCCCGCTTCTAATGGAGTTGTATTATCATCCATATCGTTACCATACAATAACATTTTAGGTTCAAACCTCAAAGTGTCTCTACAGCCAAGCCCACAAGGCTTACCATCAACTTGTTGAGCTAATTCTAAAAGTTTATCCCAAACGTTTACAGAAATTTCTGGAGGCAAATAAAGTTCAAAACCATCTTCTCCAGTGTATCCGGTTCTAGAGATAATAACTTTTTTATTATCTATTTCAATATCTCTAAAAGTATAATAATCTACTTCATCCAAATTAATTTTAGTTAAATATTTTTGTAACTGCTCTTGAGCCTTTGGACCCTGAAAAGCTATCTGACAGTATTCATCACTAACATTCTGAACATCAACATCAAATTTATCGTCATGTTTCTTAATCCAATTAAAATCTTTTTCTGTATTAGAAGCATTTACGACCAATAAAACCTTTTGATTGCTAAACTTATACGCTAAAAGATCGTCAATTATACCTCCATTATCGTTACACATTGGAGAGTAAATTATATCTCCTGCTTCTATTTTCTTAATGTTATTTGTTATCAAAAAATCAACAAATTCTTCAGCTTCAGACCCTTCTATAAGAATTTCTCCCATATGAGAGACATCAAAAACACCAATATTATTTCGTACTGATTGATGTTCATCTATAATAGAAGAATACCACAAAGGGAGCTCCCATCCTGCAAATTCACCTAACTTAGCGCCTAGTTCTTTATGTTTATTATATAGTGGTGTTTTTTTCATCTCGTTTAATTCTTCGCCTCCTTTTTTAAACCCTATAATTATTTGTTTAGCCTTTTCAAAATCCTCTTCTTCAACATAAATATCGTAAATTACACCTTCACCAAAATACTCTCCGCCTATTCCTATAGAAGATTTTAAAAAAGCCTGTATACCGTTATTCTCAAGAACCTGTTTCAAAATTTGACTCCGAGAAAAATCATAAAATTCTTTGACTTTTTTCAACATCATATAAACCTCCCAAACTTTGTTTTGAAAACTCTTGAGATTATCTTGCGGGAGAAACAAAGAAATTTTTTTCATTACAATTATATCATTCTTTACAAACGAATAAAAATAAGAAATATCTAAATTGGTCATTTTTTCAAATAGATCGAATAGTAGTTATTTCTTAAAAAAACAATCTTCCTTTTCTATGGTATAATTTTTTATAAGATCAAAAATAACTAAATTAAAGAAATATGCAAGGTAGGTAAAAACAAGTGAAATTTATACATACCGCTGACTGGCATCTTGGAAAAATAATTTACTCAAATTATATGACCGAGGATCAAAGATTTATTTTGAATAAGTTCATAAACTACCTACACAGTAATTCCCCTGATCTTTTGATTATATCTGGTGATTTATACGATAGAGCAGTACCGCCCTCCGAGGCAGTTAGTTTGTTGAATGAAGTCCTTTCAAAGATTGTTCTTGAAATGCAAATACCGACTTTAATTATATCAGGGAATCATGATAGTTCTGAAAGGCTTGAATTCTTAAACGGTATCCTTTCAGGAATGAATCTCCACATAGAAGGAACTTTGAAAAAAGAAGTAAAAAAGATAACCTTTGAGGATGAATATGGACCAGTTAACTTTTACTTACTTCCATACGTTGAAATGCAAAGGGCAAAAGAACTCTTTAAAACTGATTTTGAAAACAAGACACAGGTTATCGAATACTATATAGACAATATGAAGGTTAAAGATGATGAGCGAAATATTTTAATCGCTCACGAATATGTTATGGGGGCGGAAGAAAGTGAATCAGAAAGACCGTTATCAATAGGTGGCAGTGAATATGTTGAACCTTCAGTTTTTAATAAGTTTGACTATGTGGCCTTGGGGCATCTTCACCGCCCACAAAAAGTAAAAAATGAAAATATAAACTATTCTGGTTCACTTCTTAAGTATTCTTTTAGTGAAGTAAACCACATAAAGGGCATGAATATTGTTAAAATGAAGGAAAAGGGAAATGTTGAAATAGATAAAATAAGCTTCAATCCTATCAGAGAAATGAAAATTATTAAAGGGATGTTTGAAGAAATAATCAAAAAGAATCCATCCGACAATTATTTGCAAATCGTCTTAGAAGATGAAGAACCGATTTTTGATGCGATATACAAATTAAGGGCTAAATTTCCAAACGTTTTATCCCTTGAGTTTCCAAACCAACAAATTTCAGAAAACATATTTTCATTGGACAAAAATGTAAATGATATATCTCCTTTAGAAATTTTTGAGATTTTTTTTAAAGAAGTAAAAAAAAGAGAGTTGTCTATTCAAGAAAAAAGAAAAGTAGAAGAAATATTTGAAGAAGTAATAAAAGAGAGAAGTGATGAAAGTTGAAACCTCTAAACTTAAAATTCCAGGCTTTTGGCCCTTTCTTGGAAGAACAAGAGATAGATTTTACAAAATTACAAAACGAAGGTTTATTTTTAATATCTGGTCCAACTGGAGCGGGTAAAACAACTATTTTTGATGCGATATGTTATGCACTGTATGGTACAGGTTCTATGGGAGAAAGAGGAGATTCTAACGCTAGATCCGATTTTGCAGATGAAAGTAAAGATACTTATGTAGAATTTGAATTTCAGTTGAAAGATAAAAGAATTAAAGTATACAGATCACCTCGTTATGAAAGAAAGAAAAAAATAGGGGAAGGAATAACGGAGCATAGACCAGAGGCCAATATAAAAGTATACCAAAATGAGAAATTAATAGTTCAAACAGAAGGAGTTCAACAGGTTACAGAAAAAGTAGAAGAGTATTTGAGACTAAACTATTATCAATTCAAGCAAATAATGATGATACCTCAAGGTGAGTTTAGAAAATTTATATTAGCTGATTCGAACGAAAGGGAAGAAATATTCAAAAAGATATTTGATATAAGTGTCTATGAAAAGTTTGAAAATAAGATAGATGAAGTTTATAAAGATATTCTTGATGAACTAAAATTAAAAAAAGAAAGAATTAAAAATTATATATTAAACCTAAATATACAAGAACAGAGTTTTAAAGATCTAATCAAAGAAGAAAGTATAGACATAGAAAAGGTATTTGATTTAATATTGTTAGAGATCCAAAAAAACCAAGAGTTAATAAAAATAAAGATTCTAGAACAAAATAAAAATAAAAAAGAAGTTGATGAATTAAATACTAAACTTCAAAAAATAAAAAGAAACAACGAATTAATTGATAGAAAAGAAAACATAAAACAAGAAATAAATGAGCTTTTAAAAAACCAAGATAATATTAAAAAAAAGAAAATTGTATTAGAAAAAGTCCAAAAAGTTGAAAAAATAATTCCTTATGAAGACCAGCTTGTTGAAGCAAAAAGAAAATTAGAGAAAGCAAAAAAAGAAAGTGAACACCATAAAATTTTATTATTTGAAAAAGAAAAAGAAGAAAAAACATTAGAGAAAGTTCTTAAAACCCTTGAAAAAGATTATCAACAACTATCTGGTATTCAGAAAGAAATTGAAGAGTTAAACGACAAATTACCGAAGATAGAAGAAATGCAAAATAAACAAAAACAGTTAAAAGATTTGGAAACAGCTCTTAGCCTAAAAAATAAAAGTATATCAAAGATTAAAGAAGCGATTCTAACAGGCAAAACTTTGCTTGAGAAAAATGAAGAGTTCATAGAAAAAAACGAGGATATTCACCCGGAGATTTTAAAATTCCAAGTAGAAAATCTAAAAAAAATAATCACTTCAACAAATAAACTTTTTGAGGATAACTCCGAATTTATAAGGGTTAAGAAAAAATACAATGACATCCTTAAAAAGATTGAAGAAAAAGATCATGAAATTAATCAACTGAAAGAAGCGTATAAAAATAAGAATCTAGAGTTTATAAACTCACAAGCTTATATACTTGCTTCAAAACTTAAAGAAGGCGAACCTTGCCCAGTATGTGGAGCAACATTTCATCCTTCACCAGCGAAACCTCATCATCAAACGGTAACAGAAATAGAGGTAAGAGATTTAGAAAAAGAGATACAAAAAAAAGAGGAAGAAAGAGCTAAAATTCTGTCAATGTACGATGAAATATCAAAAAAATATTCTGAGTTATCGTCACATATTGATCATGAATACTTAAGAATATGTAAAGAGGCACAACTTTCTCCAAAGAAAGATGAAGAAATATCTTTTCACTTACAAGATATTTTAAAAGCTAAACAGAACGAGGTATATATATTAGAAAATGAATATAAAGAAAAATTAAATATTTATAATAAGATAAAAAAAACAAAAGAAGAAATCATCTTTATCAAGAAAAAGATAAAAGAATTAGAGATAGAAAATGAAGAATTAACAAAAACAGTTGATGAGATGAACAAAAAAAAGATAGAGCTCTCTATAGAGATAAAAAATCTTAACCAGCAAATCTTAAATAAAACTGTGGAAGATATTCAGAAAGAAATAATTCTGAAAGAAAACTTCGTTAAAAAAACTCAAACTCAATATCAAGAAAAAACAGAGAAATACAAGGTAATATCCCAAGAAATAAATACTTTAAAAGGTAACATTATAACCCTCAAAGAATTAGTTTCTACTTATCAAGAAGAGGCAATCAGATTTGAAAAAATATTCAATCAAAAAATTGAAGAAATGAATCTTAAAAACTTTGAAGAATACCAAATAATAAAGGACAAAATGAATGAGGTTGATCAACTAGAAAAGGTAATAAGAGAATACGAAGATGAATTAAAAGATAAACAGAGTATTCTAAAAGATCTCGAAAATGCGACAAAGGATCTCCAAAAGATAGATGAGATTCCCATACTTCAAGAAATTAAACTTATTCAGAAGAATATAGAAAATTTAATAAGTGAACAAACTCGCTTGGAAGAAAGAAAAAAGGGTTTAAAAGAATCTCAAAAGAGTATAGAGGAAACACAAAAAGATTTTGAAGAAGCTGAAAAAAAATATAGAACAATTAGAGTTCTTAGAGATGTGAGTGTAGGGAACAACGATTCAAGAATAAGTTTAAGTAAATATGTTTTAACTTATTATTTTGAAGAAATATTATCATATGCCAACCAAAGGCTTAAAAAATTAACTGATAACAGGTACAGAATGCTGAGAACCAAAAATGTAACTGATGCCCGTAGAAAAGAAGGTTTGGAGATAACAATTTTTGATAACTATACTGCAAAAGAAAGACCTATAAAAACACTTTCTGGGGGAGAAAGCTTTAAAGCCGCTTTGTCTTTGGCGTTAGGAATGGCAGATGTGGTACAAAATCATTCTGGTGGTGTAACCTTAGATACTATATTTATTGACGAAGGATTTGGCAGTTTGGATACAAACTCTCTAGATAATGCCATAGAAGTATTGATGCAACTCAATACTTCAGGAAGAATGGTTGGAATAATTTCTCATGTGAATGAGTTAAAAGAGAGAATAAATACTAAGATAGAAGTAATACCTGATAAGAAGGGAAGTAGAATTAAATTGTAAAATTAGGGATGCAGTTATCGCATCCCTAATTTTTGTTAAATTAAAAGCTATTAACTTGCATAAGATACACTTCTTTTTTCTCTAATTACAGTTACTTTAATTACTCCTGGATATTGAACCTTCTCTTCTATCTGAACTGAGATATCATGAGCTAACTTTTCAGCTATTTCATCTTCAACCTTATCAGGTTGAACTATTATTCTTAACTCTCTCCCTGCTTGAATAGCATAGGCTTTGTCAACGTACCTAAAGGATTTTGCGATTTCTTCTAATTGTTCTATTCTTCTTATATAATTTTCTAACGTTTCTTTCCTTGCACCAGGTCTTGATGCTGATAACGCATCACTTGCTCCTACTAACACCGCCTCAGGAGTCATAGGATCGACTTCGTTATGATGGTATTGAATAGCGTTGACAACTTCCAACTTCTCTCCATACCTCCTAGCAATCTGCCCACCTACTAAAGCGTGTGAACCTTCTACCTCGTGATCTATTGCTTTACCTAAATCGTGCAAAAGAGCTGCCCTTTTTGCTAATTCAACGTTCAAACCAAGTTCGCTAGCCATTAATCCTGCAAATTGAGATACCTCTATAGAGTGTTCCAATACATCTTGTCCATAGCTCGTTCTGAATTTGAGCCTCCCAAGAAGCTTTACAATTTCCATATGAGGCTGCTTTATTCCTACCCTCATTACTGCTTCTTTTCCTACTTCTTTAATGTATTCTTCAATTTCTTTTTTTGATTTTTCATATAATTCTTCTATTCTAGCAGGATGAATTCTTCCATCTGCAACAAGCATTTCTAAAGTTCTTTTCGCAATCTCTCTCCTCAAAGGATTAAAAGAAGATATTACCACCATTTCAGGTGTATCATCGATTATTAAATCAGTTCCTGTTAACTTTTCAAATGTTCTAATATTTCTTCCTTCTCTTCCTATTATTCTACCTTTCATATCGTCTGTTGGCAGGGATACGGTAGACGTAGTAATTTCGTTAGTAATATCGGATGCGTATCTTTGAATAGCTGTAGTTATAACCCATCTAGCGTACTTTTTGGAATCTTCTTCATAATGATCCTTTATTTCTTTAAACTTTTGAGCAATTTCTGTCTCATACTTTCCTCTAGCTTCGTTTATAACTATCTCTTTTGCCTCTTCTTCTGACATTTTTGCGATTTCATTCAATTTTGTTTCCAATTGGACTTCTAAAGTTTTTACTTTTTCATGTTGTGATTCGAGTTTTTCCTTTAATTTTTCCAAATTTTCTTCTTTTTTGTCTAAATTTTCTTCTTTTTTTATCAATCTTTCTTCAGTAGCTTTTAACTCTTCTTTTTGTTGTTTTACTTCCATATCAAACTGCTGTCTCAATTTATGTATCTCTTCTTTTGCTTCTACAAGTTCTTTCTGTTTTAATGTTTTTGCTTCTTCCTCTGCTTTTTCTAATTTTTCTTCTATTTCTTTCTCTTTATTTCTTATCTCGCTTTCCAACTCTTCTTTTTTCTGTTTTAAGGAAGAGAGAACTCTTTTATTCCCAATGCCAATCCCTAAAAGAAAAGAAACAATAAAAATAGCAACAGCAAGAATAATATATACCAATATTTCCAATCTTAATCACCTCTCAAGTTTTCTATAACACAGTTTATAATGTCTGGCTCAAAACCTCTTCTATACAAATAATCTTTAGTTTTGAGAATGTCCCGTTTTTTCTCATAATAAAATTTTGCTAATTCCGTAGCAATTTCAATCAAATCTACTTCACTTTTAACCCTTTCTAAAGCATCGGATATTAAATAATCATCAACATCCAGTTCTCTAAGTTTGTGTTGAATAAACATTGGTCCCTTTTTATCGAGAGTTAACTTATCATAAGCATAGAGATAAGCAAATAACTTATCATCAACAAGTCCACTTTTTTTAGCTTTTTCAATTACTTTATTAACAATATCAATACCATATCCCTTTTCAATGAGACGTTTTTTTAATTCTTCTTCTGATCGCAAACGATACTTAATTAGATTCAATGCAGTTCTCACAGCAGCTTCTTCATCAAGTTTAGTTTTCTTTCGTATCTTTTTCATTTTTCTTTATCTGTTTTTTTGATGAGGATTTTTCAAACTTCTCTATAAGGGCTTCTGGTATTGTTAACTCGTGATTCTTTCTAATAGTGTATTCAAAGTAATCAAGAATATCAGGATTTTGAACAAGATAATCTACAGAGTTGGTTTTTCCTTGTCCAATACTGATCTCTTCACCTTTTTCGTTAAAGTAAGAAAACCAGGCCCCTTTTCTTTGAATTAAACCTTCTTGTAGAGAAAGGTTAAAGATGTCGTTTTCTTTTGCTATACCCTTACCAAATATCATATCAACTGACGCTTCTCTGAAAGGTGGAGCAACCTTATTTTTTACCACTTTTAATGTTGTTTCGTTTCCAATTTGCTCTTTTCCTTCTCTAATGGGGCTACCTTTTTTCACATCAATTCTTATTGTTGAATAAAATTTAAGAGCAATACCTCCAGTAGTAGTTTCTGGATTCCCGTAAACTACTCCGATTTTCATTCTAACTTGGTTGATAAAAATAACTATAGATTTAGATTTGCTTATACTTCCTGCCAGTTTTCTTAAAGCTTGAGACATCAATCTAGCTTGAAGTCCCATGTGAGAATCTCCCATTGCTCCTTCTATTTCAGCCTTTGGAACTAAAGCCGCGACAGAATCTACAATGATTAAATCTACAATATTCGATCTAACTAAAGAATCAACAATTTCAAGTGCTTGTTCTCCGTAATCCGGTTGTGAAACTATTAATTTGTCGACATCTACACCTAATTTTTTTGCGTATTCTATATCCAAGGCGTGTTCAGCATCTACAAAAGCAGTTATCCCGTTCAACTTTTGGACTTCTGCTAATGATTGTAAAGCTAAGGTGGTTTTCCCCGATGACTCATTTCCATATATCTCTATAATTCTACCCCTTGGATATCCTCCTATCCCTAAAGCAATATCAAGAGAAAGAATTCCGCTGGGAATAACAGAGATATTTCTATTGTCTAAACCCTTTCCCATTATCATTACTGAACCAGAACCATGACTTTTTTCTAGTTCTTTAACTAGCTTTTCCAATAAAACTTCTTTTCCGTTTTCGTTTGTACTATTTGTATCGTTTTTATCCATTAATTATGACGCCTCCTTCAAAATCAACCGTGTAAAGTTTCTTGTATATAGGTCCTTTGCGTGTTAGTTCGGAAGAATATATTCCTATGGAATTGACATAAACCCTAATTTGGTCAAAATTAATGGTTTTGATCAATTCTCTCCAATGATTTGGATTCGATTTAACTCTTCCAACTGTTATGTGAGGTACAAAGATATCATTTTTAAATTCTAAATTTGATATACTAAGAACTTTTTTTATTTCTTCACTTAACCCTATTAATGATTGTTCTTCTTCTATCCCTAACCACAATACCTTAGGAATGGATGAATTTTCAAAGTATCCAATCTTATTTATATTGAAATGAAAGGTTGGAAATCCTGAAACTCTTTCCCCTATTTTGTATGCTAATTCAGCTATTTTTTCCATCTTTTGATCTCCAAGGAAAAAAAGAGTTAAATGGATATTTTTGGTTCTTGTCCAATTAGCTTTAAAGCCCATTCTTTCGAGTTTTTCAATGAGCTCATTCAACGAACTTTCTAACTCTTCGTTTGTTTCAATTGCAATAAAAGATCTAACTTTATCCATACTATGAGTATTTTTATTTTTTAACTGTGTCATTTGTCTGACTCCTTCCTTAAATAAATAACTTAATAAAACAAACTAATTAATCTGTTTGATGTTTTTTATAGTGTAATTAAATGCAGATAACAAACTTATTATCACTGTTAAATATAATAAAAAAGTAACCAGAACCATCCAGAGATTTAAATAAATAACTATAATTAGTAAAATCTGGAGGACTGTTTTAATTTTACCAGACATATCTGCTGGAACCACTACACTTTTACTTGCTGCAACCATCCTTAAACCACTCACATATGTATCGCGAGAAACTATAACTGCAACAAACCACGCTGGCAAAATTCCCGCTCCAAGCATAGCAATAAAAACTGTGTTTATGAGTATCTTATCAGATATTTGATCGAAAAATTTTCCTAAATCGGTAACTTGCCCTGTTCTTCTTGCTACAAGACCATCCAACCAATCTGTCAAAGAAGCAATAATAAAAAGTATCAAAGCTGTTGTATAAATAGGTTCCCCAAAGATTGTTAAAATGAATATAGGAATAGCCAAAATTATCCTAGAAAAGCTCAATAGGTTTGGTAAATTCATTTTGAACTACTTCCCCTTCCATATCATATTCGTAGAAATTGGTTATTTCTACTTTAGTGAAATCTCCTAAAGACAATTCAATTTCAGATCCTCTTTTTATAAAGACATTCCCATCTATCTCTGGAGCATCTAAAAAGCTTCTTCCTATATAAATACCGTTATCATATTCCTCTACTAGAACCTCTAAGACTTTACCCATATAACTTTCCATAATATCTTGAGAAATCTTACTTTGAACGTTCATTAATTCTTCTTGACGCTGGTTTTTAACCTTTTCTGATACCTGTTCAGGTAATTTGTAGGCCTTTGTATTTTCTTCCTTTGAAAACGTAAAACTTCCCATTCTATCAAACTTAACATCTTTTACAAAATCAAGTAGCTCTTCAAAATCTTCATCTTTTTCTCCAGGAAACCCGACCATCAAAGTTGTTCTTATAACAGAAGGTTTTTTTCTTATACTTTCAAAAAGCTTTGTTAGTTCTTCTTTCTTTTTTACTCTTCCCATTGCATTTAATATCTTTTCTGAAACATGCTGTATTGGAATATCAAAGTAATTGAGCACTTTTTTGTTTAGATGTATAGAATCAATGATCTCTTGAGTTAAAAAATCTGGATGTAAATACATCACTCTTATCCAGAATTTTCCTTCAATCTTTTCCAATTCTTTCAGTAAATCTGGCAGAGCTTGTTTTTTGTAATTATCCACACCGTACAACGTGTTATCCTGAGATACCAAGATAATCTCTTTAACTCCGTTTTGAACTAAAAAATCGATTTCTTTTTTTATGTCCTCGATACTTCTGCTCTTTGGTTTCCCTTTGAAAGTAGGAATCGAACAAAACGCACAATTTCTACTACAACCGTCGGCAATTTTAACGTATGCATAGGAAAGTTCTGGCTTTGCTCTAACTTCACAGATATAAGTACTCTCAGGTGTATCAGCCTTGAAATAATACTCTTTTTTCTTTAACTTATCAATGATTGTTTTGGGGGATAGTACTCCGAATAATCCATCAATTTCGGGAATATCTTTTAAAATTTCATCAAAGTATCTTTCTGTTAAACAACCGATAGGAATGACTTTTATATTTTTATTTATCTCTTTGAATGATACATATTCAAATATACTTTCTATATTTTCCTTTTTTGCATCTTCAATAAATCCACATGTATCTATAAATATATAATCAGCTTCTTCTGGGACTTTTTCGTAAGTATATCCTTCTTTTTCAAGTAATCCTTTCAACACTTCCATATCCGCATCATTTTTGGGACATCCCAGTTTTACAATATGAAACTTTGACATGCACAACCTCCACTCGCTGCATATTTTTGCTTAATAGATTATATCAAATTCTCTTTAAAAAAAGAAAAAATTGTAATAATGAACTATACAAAATTATAAATAATTACTTTTGCCATCTTCTACCTACGTTTATATCAACTTTTAGAGGCACATCTAAAGACACTACATTCTCCATAGAATCTTTAACGATAGTTTTAACCTTCTCTTCTAAACTTTCGGGCAATTCGACAACTACCTCATCGTGTACCTGTAAGATGAGTTTTGCTTGTTTGGGAAGTTCTTGATATAACTTAATCATAGCTAACTTCATTATATCAGCAGCACTACCTTGAATAGGCGTATTTATAGTTATCCTTTTCAATTCTGATTTACCGGTTTTAATACTTTTAATAAACCTCTTTCTTCCAAAGATGGTTTCTACATAACCTTCTTTTTGAGCATTTTTTAAACATTCATCTTGGAATTTTTGGACATTTTTGTAAGTTTCAAAGTATCTTTCCATGAAATGTTTTGCATCTTCAACAGAAATAGATAAGTTCTTGGCTAAACCGTAAGGAGAGGAACCATAAACGAGAGAAAAGTTAACAACCTTTCCTGCCCTCCTCATGTTATAGTTCACCTCTTCCAACTTCACTCCAAATATTGCAGCCGCAGTTAATGCATGTACATCTTCGTTATTTTTAAAAGCCTTTATCAATGTTTCATCTTTCGCTAGGTGAGCTAAAACTCTGAGCTCTATCTGTGAATAATCCGCACTAAGTAAAACATATTCTGATTTTTGAGCTTTTACAGTTCTTCTAATCCTTTCCCCCTCTTCTTCTCTAATAGGAAGGTTTTGCAAATTAGGATCACTGCTACTTAATCTACCCGTTGCTGTACCGGTTTGATTGAAAGAGGTATGAACTCTTCCGGTCTTTTTGTTAACCAACTTTGGAATAGCTAATATGTATGTAGATAAAAGTTTTTGATATTTTCTGTACTCCAAAAGCTTTTCTACTATTGGATGTTCATCTCTTAATGCTTCTAAAGAATCTGCATCGGTTGAGTAGGAACCGCTTTTGGTTTTTCTTTTTCCTTTTAAGCCTAATTGTTCAAAAAGCAATTCTCCAACTTGTTTTGGTGAGTTTGGATTAAATTCATATCCCGATATATTTTTCATTTCCAACATCAAAGAATCCAATTTAATGTTGTACTCTCCTTCCAAAGTTTTCAGCTCTTCTAAATCAAAAAAAACACCGTTCATTTCCATCTCTGATAATACATTTATGGTAGGTATTTCTATTTTTGATAATAGTTCAGATAGCTTAAATTCTTCTAACTTTGGCTTTAGCACTTCAAAAAGTCTGTAAGCTATATCCGCATCTTCACCTGCATATTCAACAACTTTTTGTTTATCGATATCTCCAAGGGTTAAAAGTTTTATATCTTTTCCCATAACTTCTTTATACTTTGTAGTTCTATAATTCAAATACTCTTTAGCCAAATCATCCATATTAAACCTGCGACTGTCAGGGTTTAGAAGGTATGCCGCTATCATAGAATCAAAAAAAACTGATTTTAGTTCTAACCCATTTACCTTTAAAACAGAGATATCGTACTTCAAGTTTTGCCCTATAATCTTTTTTTTGTTCAATATATGTATCAATTCACTTGTTATTTCCCATCTTTTTGGATCTTTGTATAGGTATAAAAAATATCCTTCAAAAGGTTTTACAGACAAAGCTATTCCAACTAAATCTGCTTGATATGGATCTAAAGACGAAGTTTCAAGGTCAAAGGATACTATTTCGTTTTTCTCTATAATTTCAAATAATTCTTTGTAATTTTCTGAGGTATATTGATTGTATTTTCCTTTGTAAGAATAATCCATTTTCTTTTTTGATTTTATTTCTTCTTTTTTGGTTGAGGTATCTGTAATATCTAATTCTTTCAATATAGAACTGAATTCTAACTCTTTTAACAGATCTTTCAGTTCGTTCATAAATCCTTTATACACTATTTCTTCGTCATTGTATATTTGCTCAATAGGGGCATCTGTCATTAATTGAACTAACTTTTTACTAAGATACGCAAAATCTTCCCCTTCTTTTAGTTTTTTTTGAAGAGAACCCTTTATTTTATCAATATTTCTAAACACATCTTCAATAGATGTATACTCTTTCAACAATTGTTGAGCTGTTTTTATTCCTACCCCTTTTACTCCCGGTATATTATCAGCACTATCGCCCATCAATGCTAGTAAATCGACAATTTTTTCGGGAGGCACTCCCATTTTATTTTCAACTTCCTTTGCGTCGTATTTAACGATTTCAGTTATCCCCTTTTCAGGTCTTAGAATATACACGTTATCTTTTACAAGTTGCATCATATCTTTATCTGAAGTGATTATATATACGTTATCATATTTTTCTTTTTTTTTCTTAACTATTGTAGCAATAACGTCGTCTGCTTCATAATTATCCATAACAACCAACTTAACACCTAAACTTTCAATTAATTTGTAGATGTAAGGGATTTGTTCAATATAATTTTCAGGAGTTTTTGGCCTTTGTGCTTTGTATGTTTCTAGTAATTCGTTCCTATATGTTGTAGTCTTTTTATCCATAACGAATATGACAGAGTCTTCACCATTTCTGACGTACTCTTTCAGAAGTTTTAAAAGCATTCTTGTAACCCCATAAATAGCATTAGTTGGAAGTCCACTTGATGTACTCATCCAATCGCCTAAAGCAAAAAAAGCTCTATAAGCGATTCCAGAGCCGTCTATTAAGTATAAATTTCCCAATGTGAAACACCTTCTCTCTATTATTATTATTAATTATTTACAAATTCTAAATATTTTTTTACCTCAAACTCCGAACCCATTATTAGTGGGGTGGTTTGATGTAAACTTTCAGGAAGTATCTCTAATATATCCTGCTTTCCGTCTGTGGCCATTCCACCTACTTGTCTCATAATAAAAGCCATTGGGTTTACTTCATATACTAATCTCAATTTACCATTAGGTCTATTAATATCTGCAGGATAGAGAAATACTCCACCTTTTAACAAATTTCGGTGAAAATCAGAAACTAATGAACCTATATATCTTAAAGTATATTTTCTTTCAGAATATTTTTTTAAAAAATCTATGTATTGGTTTATTTTATCATCCCAATATGGACTATTTGCTTCGTTTACGCTGTAAATGTTTCCGTATTCTGGAATTCTTAAATTTGGATGTGACAAAAGAAATTCTCCAACAGAAGGATCAAGGGTAAAACCATTGACTCCATTACCTGTTGTGTAGACAAACATTGTACTCGAACCATAAATAATATAACCTGCCGCTACTATATCTTTACCTCTATTTAAGAAGTCTTTCTGCGTAATATTTCCGCTAGCTGAAGATTTCCTTTTATATATACCAAATATTGTACCTATACTAATATTGACATCGATGTTGCTCGAACCATCAATCGGATCAAAGACAACTAAATATTTTCCTTTAGAATAAATACTGGGGATCGGGATAATATCGTCAACTTCCTCTGAAGCCATTCCGCATATTTTCCCGGTATATTCCAGAGAATTAATCAAAATTTCATTTGCGTACACATCTAGCTTTTGCTGTTGTTCTCCATGATAATTAAATGTATCTGTTTTACCTAATATTCTTACCAAACCAGCCTTATTAACTTCTTTACTAATAATCTTTGCAGCAAATCCAATTTGCTGTAAAATTAAGGTGAAATCTCCAGTTGCCTCCGGATGTTTTCTCTGTTCCTCCAAAGTAAACCTGGTTAGATTAACAAGCTCTTTTTCCATCTTCCCACCCCCATAATTATCGATATTTTTAATCCTTCTATTTTAAATTACTATCTTTATTTCTTATTATAACTTATAATTAATTGAAACTTTCCAGTTTTTTTATCTGGTTTGATGTCATCTATCACTATGATTTTATAATTTATATTTCTCATATTTTTTCTTTCTAAAATACTGTTAAGTATTTTTTTTGTATCATCAATAATTCGATTTACTGATTCGCTTTTCAAAATTGAAATCTTAAATTCAAAAGATTGATCACTTGTCTGAACAAACTGAAATTTATCTACCCCTTTTACAAAGATCTCTGCTATAACTATTGGATGTATAAAATCTTTTTCCCCGTCTTGGTTTATAAAAGTAGGAATTAATTCAACTCTGCCAGAGATATTTTCAATACATGTAAAAGGCCATTTATAATTTTCTTTTTTTGTAGCTTTAATTACATCCGTTAATTCGTATCTTATAAGAGGTTGGGTATAATTGTATAAATTTGTTAATAAAGTTCTATTATCTTCAATTTCAAGATAAACCGCATCATCATATATATACATCCCTTCTAAATCTTCTCTACAAACTCCCATTGCTAAAGATTCAGATGTGGCATAGTTATCTACGATTTCCGCTTTTTTCCAGATATCTTTAATAAATACTCTATCTGATTTTAAGAGCTGTTCTCCCCCGCAAACAATCACTTTAGGATAAATATTTAAAATCTTTTCTCTTTGAAATTTTGCAAGTAATTTAATTCCATAGGGGTACCCTGTGAGATTATCTGGATTAAACTCATTGAGTTTTTCTATATAAGTTTTTATAGGTCTATTTATATCCATCACCATAAAATCTTTGTAGAAGTATTGTTCAATTTGATGAAGAGGAGATAAAAACAAACTGATGGCCGCGTAGTGACCGTCAACCGCCCCAATAAAAGCGTATTTTTTTCTTTCTAAATTGAATTTGGGAAACATTCGTGTTGAAACTGCCTTAATAAAATCCCACTCTCTCATACTATAGAGATAAAAACCTATTTTGCCACTTGAACCAGAACTATGTATAATATAATATCTATTAAATAGCAAAGATGAAGGATGAGGATTATCCTTTAAAAACTCTGCAACTTTATTTTTAGTGATTCTTTTATCTGCAAAGAATTTTTCAAAATTATTCATAAGAATATTTTTATTTATAATTGGTAATTCAGAAATAGGAATAAAATTCAAATCATTCTCTTTTATTCCACGAGAAGTATAGTATTCATTATAAAAAGGAATATTTTTATACGCATATCTTATAATCTTTCTGAATTTTCTTTCTCTTAAATTAAGGATTTCGTTTCTTGACTTTTTAAGATTTTTACGTAAAGAAAAATAATAATTTAGAGTTCTTAAAAAGCTCATTATTCTGAAAATTCTTTTTCAAAATATCCTAAGTGATTTTCGTTATAGATGATAAATCTTATGTCTTTGAGAAAACTTGGTTTTGATTCTATAAAATCAAACACGGCCTTTTTATAAACTACTACTGCTTTTTCAATAGGATACCCATAAATCCCTGCACTTATAGCTGGCAAAGCTATAGAAGTCAATTGCATTTCTTCCGCCTTTTTTAATGAATTAAAAACAGCTTTGTATAATAACTTTTCTTCATTTGAACTTCCTCCATGCCAAATGGGTCCTACCGTATGGATGATATATTCGCAATTTAAGTAACCACCTGATGTAACTGCTACATCTCCTGTTTCAACAGAACCATATTTACTCAAATATTGATTGGATTCTTCTTGAATTAGCGACCCACCTTTCCTTGAAATTATTCCCGCTACTCCACCACCATGTTGAAGATGAGAATTAGCAGCATTAACAATGGCATCAACCTTTTCAATTGTTATATCTCCAAAAACTAGCGTGATTTTTATATCTTTAATTTTATCTTCCTTAACTATTTTATTCATATTTCTAACCTCCCGCAAAATTCTTTGTGTTACAAACAGAGAATTTGACCTGTGTTTTTCATACTTTAATTATTATAACAAAATCATTATTTCATTTCTAAATTAAAAATAAATCAAAAAATAAGAATAACAAATATAATCGTCTTTATTTAAAAATAATTGGATATAATCATTGATAATCAAAGATAATAAGGCTTTGAAAATATATTTTTTTTGGTTATAATAAAAAGGAAATTTTCTTTTTTATTATAACTTTTAAAAATTATTTTCTAGAATCAAAAATTAAAGGGAGGTGTTTCAAGGTGAAAAAACTTTTAGTAGTACTTTTAGTTATATTTATTAGTGCGATAGTTTTCACACAAAGTATTACATTTTGGCACACTCAAGTTGAAACAGATAGGCAGCAAAGGATAAGAGCATTAGCGCAAATATTTGAAGCACAAACTGGGATAAAGGTTAATTTAGTTCCTATCGAGGAAAATGAAATTTTAGAACAAATCCCAAGGGCTGTTCAAGCAGGTACTTTACCTGATGTTGTAGAAGGTGGTATTTCTCCAATACTATTACTTGGAAGTCAAGGCTTTATGGATACAGAGCTTAACGCAAAGATTATTGAAGATTTTGGAGATGTATATGAAGGTGTATCAAGACTTATGCGAGCCCCAGATGGAGGCTATTATGGAATTCCTTTCCACGCATGGGTTCAAGGTATCTGGTATAATAAAGATTTATTTGAAAAAAGAGATTTAGGGGCACCAACTTCTTGGTACAACATATTGACCGCCGCAAAAGCCTTAAACGATCCCGCAAACCAGTTCTATGGTTTGGTACTTCCTAAAAAAGCAGATGCTTATACCGAACAAGTATTTTCACAAGTTGCACTTTCAAATGGTGCAATACCTATAGACAAAGATGGAAATATTCTTTTCAATACTCCTGAAATGATCGAAGCCTTCAGATTTTATAAAGAGTTGGGAAAATATTCAAGACCTGGATTTACGGGAGTTCCGGAAGCTCTCAATGCGTATTTAAACAACGAAGCAGCGTTGGTTTTCTACTCAACTTATATTATGGATGATATCGCTGTAGAAGAAGTTCAAAAGCAAAGAGTCGAAAACTTTAATCCTCAACTTGTTGAGAATACAGGATTTGCAAATCTAATGATCAATGTCAAGCCTTCTTCCTATGGTGAAGTAGTTGGTTTGGGTATATTGAATACTTCAAAAAATAAAGATGCAGCTGAGCAATGGGTGAAATTCTTAATGACCGGTAATAATTATATTTACTGGCTACATATGGCACCAGGAGGTATGAACCCAACAAGGAGTTCTATAGCTGAAATGGATGAATTTTTAGACAATCCGGTCTTAGAAAGATATGGTAAAGATCAAATAACAACGATTATATCTGCTTTGGATACTGTTGAAAGATTCGAGTTTGTGGAAGGTCAGATAATCGAAGAAATGAGCGTATTATCGGGTAACTTTGTAGTAGGTAGAGCTATCAACAGAATGTTTGCAAATGATTGGACTCCTCAACAAACTGCTCAATGGGCCCAAGAAGAAGCGGAAAAATTGTTAGGTAAGTAATAATTAATTGACGCTTTATGGTAAGCAGATAAGTAAAAAGGGGAATAATTCTATTCCCCTTTTTTTTGAAAAGAGGGAAGGAGGGAAAGGATGACAAAATATAAAGAATTATCTTCCTTAAAAAGAAAAGAAGCTGTCTTCGGATGGAAGTTAGTGTCTCCAGCAGTTATACTGATCGGAGTTTTTATCTTATACCCTGTTCTTTATAATATTTATTTAAGTTTTTTTGAAGTATCTTTAACTCCTGGTCAATCTAATAAGTTTGTTGGTTTAGAGAATTATAGAAGGTTATTAACTGATCCTACTTTTTGGAACTCTTTCGGAATTACTTTGTTATTCGTTGCAATAACTGTTGCAGGTAGTATTTTGGTTGGTTTAGGTGTAGCTTTACTTATGAATAAAGAGTTTCCTGGTAGAGGTATAGTGAGAGCCCTTATTCTATTTCCTTATGTGGCTCCTGTTATTTCAACGGTTTTTGCCTGGCAATACGTACTAATGCCATTGAATGGGCCTCTAACAATCCTATTAAGTAACTTTGGAATAATGGATATAACTCAGGACGTTGTTAACAATCCAAATAATGCATTCTTAGTTGTATCGTTTTACAGTATCTGGAAAAACTTCCCATTTATATATTTAATGATCTTATCAAGATTACAATCTATTTCTCAAGATTATTATGAAGCTGCTGATATTGATGGAGCAAATGGGTGGCAAAAATTCAGACATATAACCCTTCCAGAATTATATTATGTATTGGGCTCTTTAGTTCTTTTAAGAGGTATTTGGAATTTCTATAAATTTGAAGAGGTATATCTTTTATCTAAAGAAGCTAGAACATTACCTATATATCTTTATCAAACTGCATTCACTGGTATTCCTGATCTAGGTGTTGCCGCTGCTATAGCAACGGTTCTTTTCATTGTGATGATGGCCTTAATTACCGTCTATGTAAAGAAGGTGTTAAAATGGTAGTAAGGAAAAGATCTTTTATAAAAACATTTTTCTTTTGGTTTTTTATCGCTCTTGTTATAATATTTGTTGCATATCCATTTGCTTACATGGTATCCGTTTCTTTTAGATATGATTCTGATGCTTTTGATTCGTCGTTAATTCCAAAAAATCCAACTTTGTCTCAATATGCACAACTTTTAGGTTTTCAAGAATCCATAAGACAAGAAATGAGCCAAGAAGAACAACAATTGATTAAATTATTAGAATCACTTCCTGAAGAGCAAAGAGAACAAGTAATGCAAAACATTCAATCACAAAGGCGTAGAGAATCGTTCCCATTTTTAAGATGGTTTGGTAATAGTTTGCTATTAGCTGGACTAAGTGCTTTAACTAGTTTAATAATAGGAATTTTTGGGGCATATTCATTTAGCAGAGTATGGTACCCTGGTAGAAACATGGTTCAAAGAAGCGTCTTACTTGTATATTTAGTTGGAGGAGTAATATTATCTGTCCCGCTTTATGATATGTTCGTAAGAATCGGCTTAACCAACACTGCTGGGACATCTATGTTCTCGCTATATATAATTTATGTTATTCAAACTTTACCGGTTTCTATGTATATGCTTGGAAATTATTTTAGAACTATCCCTGAATCTATAGAAGAAGCAGCCTTGATAGATGGAAGTACGAGGTTTGGAACTATTATGCGAATTATTATTCCACTATCAATGCCGGCAATAATAACGGTATTCATTTACGCATTTATGATTGGTTGGAACGAGTATCTATTTGCATCAATTTTTATAAGACCATTTCCTGGATCTTATACTTTACCTGTAGGTTTGAGAGAAATCTTTTTTTCAGCACATGCGGTTTGGGCTAAAATGATGGCAGCTTCTGTTTTAACTGCCGTTCCTGTTATCGCAATGTTTATGGCTGTAGAAAAATATCTCACGGCGGGATTAACTGCTGGAGGAGTTAAAGAGTAGAATATTAAATTTTTTAAATTAGTAAAAAAAGGAGGAAATATAACATGCCAAACTTCTTTGATGGAAAATTGTTACAGAAATCTCCTGAAAAAGTAAGGATTGTTGTGGGTATCCCAAGTTATAATAATGCAGATACCATTTCTTTTGTGACCGAAACCGCTGCAAAGGGAATAAAAGAATATTTTAATTCTGATGGAATAATAGTTAACTCCGACGGTGGTTCAAAAGATGGGACCAAAGATGCATTCATGAAAACCGATACTGAGAATATTCCAAAATTAGCTTTTGATTATATAGGAATTCCAGGTAAAGGGAGTGCAATGTTATCAGTTATAGAACTCGCAAAATATCTAGATGCCGAAGTAGTTGTGTTTTTGGATTCGGATCTAAAAAGTGTAAGACCATGGTGGATAGAAAGGTTAACAACCCCTATAATAAAAGGAAATTCTGATTATGTGACACCCTATTATGTGAGGCATAAATACGACGGAACAATTACAAACCAGGTCTGTTACCCATTAACATCATCCTTACTGGGACAATCTGTGAGACAACCTATAGGAGGTGATTTTGGAGTAGGGAAATATATGTTTGATATCTATTTGAACAATGTTAACGAAGTTGCCAAAACGGATGTAGCAAAGTTTGGTATAGATATCTGGATGACCACAAACGCTATGTTGAATTCAGACAAAAAAGTTTATCAGGCGGCGTTAGGTGCAAAAGTCCACGATCCTAAAGACCCAGGTTCCGACTTGTCTCCAATGTTTAAGCAGGTAGTAGGCACTTTATTTGAAATTCTCGTAGAAAATTTTTCAAAGTGGAAAGAGATAAAAACCGTAGAAGAAGCCCCAATATATGGTGAAATCCCAAAAGTTACCGTTGAACCAATAAATATAAACATAGATAACTTAAAAAAACAGCTTTTAGAAGGTTTGAAAATAGAAGAAACCAAAAGGTTAGCAGGAAATTATCTTGAAACAATTAAAGAAGAAAAAAAGATTTCACTAAAAATATGGGTAGATATTTTATACAATGCCTTATTAGAGTATTCAAAGAATAAAGATAAAAATATTGTTGAGTCTTTGGTCCCTTTATATTTTGGGAGAGTAGCAGATTTTGCTGAAATAACAAAAGATATGGATGAAGATGCCGCTGAAAAAATCATAAGAAACCAAATAGAAATATTTAATAAAAAAAAGAGAATGTTAATAGACAGCTTGTAAAAATCAAGAGGTGAAGAAGTTGGTAACTTCAAAAATTAAAGGACTATATAATTCACTAACAGAAAAAGAAAAGCTAGCAGCCCAATATATAATAGAGCGACCTGGAGACGTTATACATTATAGCATTACAGAATTATCTAACTGGGCAGGAACGAGTGAAACTACCATATATCGTGTTTTAAAAAAAGCTGGTTACTCTGGATATCAAAGATTCAAATTAGAATTGGCTAGAGAATTAAGCATACCTGCACTAGAACCAAAAGAAACACTAGATATTTTTGACCTAGTGTTTAATAAAACTATAAATTCTTTATCAGATATTCAAAGTCAAATAGATAAAAATAAAATCAATCAAATTTCTGATATTATATTAAAGAGTAAAAAATTATTATTCTATGCTGTTGGAAGGTCTTTTCCTGTTGCACTAGATGCATCTTTAAAATTTGCAGCACTTGGTTTTTCCACAAATGCATATTCGGATCCACACATGCAGGTAATCGTAGGATCAAATCTGGAAAAAGATGATACTGTTATAGCAATAAGCCATTCAGGAGTAATAAGAGATACATACAAATCAGCACAGGTAGCAAAAGAAGCTGGAGCTTATACAATAGGAATTACAGCGGGAGTTAATTCCCCATTATCTAGAATAGTAAATACTGTTTTATATACCTCTGCAGAAATGCCTGAAGAAAGTGAGTTCACAGTAAGCAGAATTGGTGAAATGTTTATGATTGAACTTTTGTATAATTATGTATCTTCAAAAATGTCTCTAGAAAAAAAAGAAAGTAGGATCAGCGAAGCTATGAAGACCAAGAAATTTTGAATCCTGTTCAGTTCTGATTCCCCTTCTTAGAAGGGGTTTTTCTTTTTTACTGTCTCTTTCTAAGTAAGATTTATTTTAATAGCGGAAAACATATCTTCAAGCATCTTTATTAAGTTTTGTAGAAATGACCCACAGTAACAAGGCTTATCTTTCACTTTTAAAATCATTAATATGATCTATTATTTTGATTTTAACGCTGAAATAAGAAAATTTTTTTCATACTATGTTATAATCGATTTCAGAGATATTTAGTCTTTTTAAAAGGAGAGATATTGTTTTATGACCTGGATTATCCCCATTATCATTTTTTTTGATCAAATTACAAAAAAACTTTCAGAGATTTACTTGATTAATAATACTATAAAAGTCGGCTTTTTCCAATTGACCTATGTGAAAAATACTGGAATTGCCTTCGGCCTTTTTCAGGGAAAAGCTTTATTTCATGCTATAATTTCTACAATTGTAGTTATTTTTCTTTTTTCTTTCAGAGAAATATACAAGAAGAAGACCCAGCCTTTTTTTAAATCTTTTGATTTAGGTATGTCTTTTATTCTAGGAGGAGCTTTAGGGAATATATTTGATAGAGTCAGACTTGGTTACGTTGTTGATATGATTTATTGGCCAAACTTTTCAATATTCAATGTGGCAGACATGTTTGTTACTTTTGGGGCATTGATATTACTGTACCATCTTTTACGAAGGAGTTCATATGAAAAAAAGAATAATCAAGGTTAAAAGTGAAGAACAACAAAAACGGCTAGATGTTTTTGTGGTTGAGAATTCATTCGAAGGAGTTTCGAGAAACCTCCTTAAAAATGCCATTAGTGAAGGAAATATAAAAGTCAATGGTAACATAAAAAAAGCCCATTATACCGTGAAAATTGGTGATGAAATAGAAATAGATTTAGATAATCTTAAAGAAGATAGAAATGAAAAAGATATTTTACCTGAAAACATTCATTTAGATATTCTATATGAAGACGAAGACCTCATTGTTATTAACAAACCAGCCGGATTGATTGTACATCCAACCCCAACTATTAAAAGTGGTACTTTAGTTAATGGTTTACTTTATCATATAGAAGATTTCAAAAGTTTTTCACAAAACTCAGAGCGATTGGGTATAGTTCACAGGCTTGATAAGGAAACCTCTGGTGTATTAGTGGTTGCTAAAAACCCCATAACTCTTCACCTTTTATCAAAACAATTCAAAGAAAGAAAGACAAAAAAATATTACTTAACAATTGTAGAAGGCTTATTAAAAGAAAAAGAAGGAGAAATTAATTTACCGTTAGGAAGACATCCAACCTTAAGACAAAAAAGAGCTGTTGTGTACAATGGAAGAGAAGCAATAACTGAGTATAAGGTTTTAAAAGAGTTTGATAATTTGGCATCTCTTGTTTGGATAAGACTCAAAACAGGCAGAACTCATCAAATAAGGGTGCATTTCAAATATTTAGGCAACCCTGTAGTTGGTGATTCCCTTTATGGGAAAAATAAAATAGAGAAAAATTACGGCATTACTGCTGATAGGCAGATGCTTCATGCATTAAAACTGGGCTTTTATCATCCCATGAAAAAAACTTGGGTGGAATTTTTAGCGCCTCCACCTTCTGATTTTAAAAATTTACTGGTAGAGTTGAATAAATAGTAGAATCGGAGGTCTTTTTTTGAAAATATTAGGACCCATTGTTACATCAAAAACGATAGGAAAATCTTACATACAACTAAGGGATCTCTTTCCAATAGCTAAAAGATATGGATTTGAAGGAATAATTCTATCAGAACCTCATCCAAAGTCTTGGATAAGTTTTATTAATTATGCTATAAAGTATAGAATAAAACCTTTTATTATTTACGAAACAAACGAAGATAACTTCTTAATTCAAACAAACAAAGATATTCAGAATGGAATTTCTTATTACAATGGATTAAATAAAGATTTAAATTTAAAGAAACTAAAAATAAAACTTCCTCATGTAATCTATCCATCTACCGCATTTAAAAAAATATTTCAAAATGAAGAAGCACTTACTATAAAAGATCTTTTAAAGTATCAAAACGAATTATCTATCTTTAAAGATATTGATACTCAATATAATCTCAAAGAGTACAAATTTAAAGAATATGAACTTATTAATAATAAAATTGAAGGATATATTTCTACAAACAATTTGACGCCTGAAGAGAAAAAAAGACTAATCTACGAATTAAAAATAATTAAGAAACTCAAAGTAGAAAACTATATATTAACAGTAAAAAAGATAGTAGATACAGCTACTAAGAATAATATCCCCATTGGTCCTGGAAGAGGTTCTGCAGTAGGCTCATTTTTAGTATACAAACTTGGTATAACAAAAATTGATCCTCTAAAGTACGATTTAATATTTGAAAGATTCCTAAATGAATACAGACATGAACTACCAGATATAGATCTTGATGTTGATGCAGAAAAAAGAATCGATCTAATAAAAGCCCTTCAAAATGAGATAGGTCAAAACAACATAGCCCAAATAAGAACCTATTCAACTATGAAAATCAAATCCGTATTAAAAAAATCAGAAGAGCTACTAGGTTATAAAAGTAATATAAATTTCCATTCTCCATTAAGATCAAAAGAAAATGTTGTTAAATTCAAATCATTATCGAAAGAAGACAAATTATTTTACACTCTTTCTTATTATTTAGAAGGTTTAGAAATAGCTGAATCAACTCATGCAGCTGGTCTAATCATATCACAAAATGATTTACGAAGATTTTCACCTATTGAAAAAAAGGATATTCCTATCTTAGAATGGGAGATGTCTGATTTAAAATTATTGGGAGTAGAAAAGTTCGATGTTTTAGCTCTCGATACATTAACTTTTTTAAGAAAACTCAATGTAAAAGAAGAATATGAAAATTTAAACGACGATAAAACTTACCATTATCTATCTAAAGGTTTAACAAAAGGCATTTTTCAACTTGATTCTAAACTTGGGAAACGTTTAAGTATAAAAATAAAACCTAAAAATTTTGAGGAATTGGCTTTGTTATTAGCAATAAACCGCCCTGGACCACTTGAATCAGGAATGATAGATCAGTACATTGAAACCACCTCTCCAGATTACATGAAAAAAATATTACCAGAAACAAAGGGCGTTTTGGTTTATCAAGAGCAGATAATGAAAGTAGCTCAAATCTTAGGTGGATTCACTTCTCAGGAATCTGATTTACTAAGAAAAGTAGTATCTAAAAAAAGGAAAGATGAGATTACTAATTTTAAAAACAAATTTATCATAACAGCTTCAAAGCAAATTGGAAAAGAGCAAGCAACTTCGTTATTTTTACAGATAGAAAACTTCGCACAATATGCGTTCAATAAGTCACATGCAGTTGCTTATGCACATATAACGTATTGGTTAGCGAAGGAGAAGTTTAAAAATCCGTCCCGTTTCTTCTTTGAATATATAAACCTAAAAGGGTTGGATCTTGATATATTAAATGAGAGTTCTTTTTTAGGTATAAGAATAAAGTTACCTGATATCAGTTCTCCAATCGGTTTATATACTGAATCAGAAATCACATTACCCATGTATGTTATAAAAGGTGTAGGTAAAAACATAACAGAGACATTTCAGGATAGTAAAATTAATGGTGTTGATGATTTTTTTGATTTTGTAATTGCTAATAATATAAATAGAAATATCATCGAATTACTAATAAAAAGCGGTTCATTAGATAAGTTCCAGCCAAATAGAAAAAAATTATTAAAAGAATCTGCACAAAGACTAAAAGGCAAGATCCAACAACTAGAAGAAATAAAAAGTTCTCTATTTGGTGAATTAGAAAAAAGTTCAAAAAAAGAAAATGAAACAACTTTACAAGACCTCGCAAAGTACGAAATAGAAACTATAGGATACCCTCTATCTCTTATGCACCAAAAAGGGCTTTCAAAAAGTTTGATAAATAAATATTTTAATAATGAAAAAATTAATTTTAATGGATATGCTTATCACAATTATTTAATAGATAATTCTTCGATTATATATAGTAAAATATATAATAAAAGTTTGAATAAAATTAATAAAAAAAATAATAAAAAAATATTGATTACAAACATAATTATATTCTAATATTGGGGATGATTTAATGAACAAAAAATCAAAGATAGTTATTAGTATGTTTTCTTCTTCTGAAAAGATTAAAGGGCAGGGGGTAGATTCGGCTTATCAAGAATTGATAAAGGCTTTAGAAGACTTTTCTGATGACTTTGAAATAGTTTTTAAAAAAAAGAGTTTTATAGATATAGCCCATTTTCATACAGTTGATTTTAGACATTTTTTATTTCAACTCATTTCAAAAGGACGGATTATAACAGTAGTTACTGTTCATTTTCTTCCACAAACATTAGAAAATAGTCTTAATTTACCTTTTTTTCTAAAACATATCTTTTATAACTATCTAATTAACTTTTATAAAAGCGTAGATTATTTGGTAGTAGTTAACCCCAATTTCGTAAAAGAGCTAGAAAGTTATGGCATTGCTGAGGAACGAATAACTTATATACCAAATTTCGTATCAGATGAAAGCTTTTATCCTTTTACTCAGGAACAAATAGAAACCGAAAGAAAAAATTTAGGAATTTCTCTTGATAAGTTTGTAATCTTTGGAAATGGACAAGTTCAAATAAGAAAAGGGGTACAAAATTTCTTAGAGGTTGCAAAAAAAATGCCAGATACCGAATTCTTGTGGGCGGGAGGGTTTTCTTTTGGAAAGATAACATCTGGTTATGAAAATCTAAAAAAAATGGTCGAAAACCCACCAACAAATGTAAAATTTCTAGGAATAATAGATCGCAAGAAAATGAATTTATATTACAACATATCTGACCTTTTTTTTCTTCCTTCATACAACGAATTGTTTCCAATGTCTATTTTAGAAGCCATGGCTTGCCATAAACCATTGCTTTTACGGGATTTACAAGAATATAAAGATATATTAAACGGATATTACCTAAAAGGTAATGAGGTGAATGATTTTATAAGTGAAATCAAAAAGTTAAGAATAAACAAAGATTATTATGAACAAGCAAAAGAAAATTCCATTTTAGGAGGCCAATTTTATTCAAAAAATAACGTTACTTCGAAATGGAGAGAATTTTATTTAAATCTTTACGAATCCAAAAAACAAAATAGGAAAAACCCATCTCATAAATTCAATGGTTAAAAATAATTCCGGAGGTAAAAATGTCTGAAAGCACTGGATCTAATAAAGCTTTAAGCAGAAAAAGAATCATAATAAACGTAATTATTGCTCTTATCATAGGCTTTGCTATCAACATTTTGATTGCCTTTTTTGCGGATTTTCAAGAAACAATAGCTACAATTAAAACAATCGATTTAACTTTTATTATAAAAATTTTTGGTGTCTTTGCATTTGCTTATATTATAGATTTAGTTAGACTATATATAGTAACTTTTAGTTTCAACAAAAGATTAAGATTCAAAGACGCCCTTCACAACACTTTTTCTTACTATTTTATGTCTAATATTACCCCCATGGCAAGTGGAGGCCAGCCATACCAGATATACCATCTCACAAAATTAGGGATCGAATCAACACTTGCAACGAATATAGTGATGTCTAGATTAGCTGAAAATCTCTTGTTTTCAGCAGCAATGATATTAATCTTTATTAGAAGAGTTTTAAAAATTATAGCGAATGTTGGGGTTGGAAAATATATTCTTGTAATAGGAATTATATCCGCTTTAGGCTTTTCAGCTTTAGTAGTTATCTTATTTTTGAACCCTAAGATATTCTACAAATTTTTCAACTTTCTTTTAAAGATATTACCGATAAAAAACAAAACTAAAATGGAGAATAGAATGGAAAAACTTAAAAATTGGCTTGAAGATCTGAAAGCTAGCATTAATTTACTCTGGATTAAAAAAGCTTATATATTGGCGATTGATTTCATCTTGGGAGGTTTTATAGTCTTCTTTCATTCATTAGGGTTATATATAGCTTTGACTTCTGTTACAACATTAAATTACAACATTTTAGATGTTCTTATATTATTCATAATTATGAATTTTGTAATATATTATATACCCACACCAGGTTCCTCAGGAGGAGTAGAAACACTATATGGTATTGTACTGGCTGGCCTTATACCAGCAAAATTCTTATCTTCAATAGTGCTTTTATGGAGATTTGCAACTTATTATCTGCAAATAGCTTTTGAAGCTATAATAATGCTTTTTACAAGGTCAAAAGTAAAAAACGAATCTTCTCAATAGATTTTGTTCTTTTTTAAATCCATCAATTTTATATCTTTTTCTAAAGACTTTAATCTAATAGTTTTATTCTTTAAATTGTGCATAGTTTCTATCTTTCTAATAGTTGCACTTTTACTTCTCATAGTTAGTGTTTGGGTATAGGCAAACCCTTTTATAAACTTAACGCCTTTTAATAGATCCCCATCCGTTATTCCTGTTGCTGAAAATATAACGTCTTCACCACTTACCAATTCATCTGTGTAAAATACCTTTTCCAACTCCCAACCTTTTTCATTTATCGATTCTTCCTCTATCCGGTCTCTAGCCCACATTTTCATCTGTATTTCGCCGCCTAAAGTTTTTAGAGCTGCAGCTGCTAAGGTTCCTTCTAAAGTCCCTCCAATGCCAAGGTAAATATCCACTCCGCTTTCCTCAATAGAGGTTGCTATTGATGCTGTTATATCTCCATCACTAATCAATTTTATTCTAGAACCAACCTCTTTTATCTCCTCTATAATTTCTTCGTGCCTTTGTCTGTTTAAAATAACAAAAGTAATTTCACCAGGTAAAACCTTCAAAGTATCACTTGCTATCTCTATATTTTCTCTAATCGATTTTTTAATATCAAGTTTTCCTTTTAACTCAGGACCAACAGCTAACTTTAATGAATAATAAGTTGGTAAAACTTTGATCCCTCCCTTAATTGTAGATGCAACCGCACTTATAGCATTAGGCAAACCAAAAGCTGCTAACTTAACACCATCTATAGGATCAACAGCTAAATCCATTTCTGTAGTTCCATCATCCCAAATCCCCAACTTCTCACCAACGTACAACATTGTTGCATTCTCTTTTGTTAATTTGCTAAGAACTATATTTCCTTTAAAATCAATATAATCAAACATACCTCTCATAGCATCGATAGAGTTACGATTGATCATATCAAGATTCCCGCTTCCTAAGAAAAGGCTCCCTATTAATGAGGAAGCTTCGGTAACTCTAACAAAATCCATCGTCAACTCTGGATAAATCTTTTTATCCATATTATTTATCCCTCCTTAAAAAGTATGCCATCTATATTATAATACTTTTAATTTCTTTTTAAAAACATAAAATCGAGAGAAAACAAGAGTATAGAGCACTTAATTAGGACTATAGATAATTATTTGTCTTTAATTATCTTTAAATGGATTTAGTGATATTAATTACTTTTTCATATTTTCAAAAAAATATGGTAAAATTTTATTGGAGGTGATCTAATGAATTTGTCAGAGTTAGAAAAAAAATTAACAAGAAAACAAAAAAACGTATGGAGCAAAAGGAACAAAGAAGATATAGAAAAATATTCTAGGCAGTACAAAGCATTCATTGACTTTTCTAAAACAGAAAGAAAAGCGGCAAAATATGCAGTACAAATGCTTGAAAAATACGATTTCAAACCTCTTTCTTACTATGAAGAAAAAGGTAAGATAGAAAAGGGTGACAAAGTCTATTACTTAAATAGGGATAAGTCATTGTTCGCATTAAAGTACAATAGCTCTTTAAAAGATGGGATTAATATTGTGGGTGCACACATAGACTCACCTAGGTTTGATTTAAAGCCTGAACCAATAATTGAAGATGAAAACATTGCAATGGCAAAGACTCACTATTATGGCGGAGTAAAAAAATATCAATGGTTCAACATTCCTCTTGAACTTCATGGAGTTGTTATTAAAAGCGACGGAAGTAAGATAGAAGTATCTATAGGAGAAGACGAAAACGATCCTATCTTTGTTATATCAGATTTACTGCCACATCTAGATAGTGATTTAAGCAACAAGAAAGTATCAGATGCATTTGAAGCAGAAAAAATGAACCTCCTACTCGGAACAATCTCTATTAGCTACGATGAGGATAATAATGTAAAAAACCCAATCAAACTCAATATATTAAATATCTTAAACGAAAAATATGGTTTGGTAGAAGAAGATTTAATAAGTGCTGAATTAGAAGCAGTACCTGCTCTAAAAGCTAGAGATGTTGGGTTAGATAGAAGCTTAATGGCTTCATATGGACACGATGATAGAGTTTGCGCTTACACAGCTTTAACAGCTCTACTAGATTCAAAAGAATCTGTTAAAAATCCAGCCGTATTACTTGTTGATAAAGAAGAGATAGGAAGTACAGGAAATACTGGAGCACGAAACCATTTTTGGATGTATGCGTTAAGTAAGCTTGCGACTATTAGTGAAAAGATGCTGCCAATCGAAATTGAAAATATCTTCATCAATTCAACGTTGTTATCTGCAGACGTATCTGCGGCCATTGATCCAAATTACAAAGAAGCACACGATCTATCTAATGCACCAAAATTAGGATACGGTATAACCCTAATGAAATATACAGGCTCAAGGGGTAAAGGCGGTACTAACGACGCCAATGCTGAACTTGTTGGTAAAATAAGAAATCTTTTCAACCTGGAGAATATTTCCTGGCAAATTGGTGAATTAGGTAAAGTTGACAGAGGTGGAGGAGGTACAATAGCCTTGTTCTTCTCTGATAAAGGATTAGATGTTTTGGATGCTGGTGTTCCGCTTTTGGGAATGCACTCCCCATACGAAGTTGCATCAAAAGCGGATATTTATGAAACTTATTTGGCTTATAAGACATTTTTTGAAAAATTTGGAAAATGAAATTATTTGTTGGGAACCCCTTAAATTCTTTAGAGTTTACGGATCTTGACATATTAATATCAACCTCAGACTGGTCTTTAAATGACCAATCTGAGGTTGTTGCTATCCTTAACAAATATTCAGTAGAATGTTATATAAAAAGGAATAAAACGATGTTAAACAAAGAGAATAGGTTTATAACTTGTCAAAACTTTTTATTGTCTTTTGGTTACACAAATGATGCGATGAATTTTGAATTTTACTTCTTAAATCTTTTGTATCAAACTGACTTGATCATTCTGTCACTTAACTTTTCTGAAACTCTCTTAGAAAAGGTTTTATCTCACATTCATTCAAATTTAAGAAAAGTAAAAATACCCGCATTAATTGTAAATATGATGAACGATAGACCTAAAATTTCTTATATAGTGCCAAACTATAAGAATAGTTATGAAATAAAAGACGCCTTGTATTTTTATCTTGAAATAAATAAAAATGGTAACTTCTTCTATTCTTTTGGAAAGTATCTTTCAGACCTTAAAGAATCTGTAAAAAGTTTTGAAGTTAAGGTTTTGAGATAAAATGAAAAACTATAATTTTTTATTAAAGCTTCAATATTCTTTTCTTAAAAAACATATTTTTAGTTCTCTAGAAAATATCTCTGATACGAGGGAAAGCATCAAAGATAGTTTGGGAATATACATTTTAGAACAAATATCCCCCAAAAAATTAATAAAATCCTTTACTTCAGGTGTAAGCAAAGGATTTTACATATTCTTCTATTCTTCAAATAAAAATGTTCCATATAGAAAACTAAAACTTATAAACGAAATAGCAAACATATATGGAATACATTTAATCTTATTTTTAAAAAACGTTTCTTTAAGCATTTTCAATAACAATGTAATTGTCATAAACACAGAAAAAACACTAGCTAATAGAATTTTCACCATAAACTCATATAAAATATCTTTTGTGCTCCCACAAGAGATAACTAACCCAGCTGTTGCTATGACTTTAAATATACAAGGGATTGATGTCGTTTTTATTAGAAGCTCTTCTTATTATGAAATGCAGGATTTTTCCAACAATATACTTGCCTACGCTCTTACAGATAAAAACATATTTGCTCCAACTATATTAGACAAACATAAAGCTCTTCTCAAAGAGAAAAATCTTTTATGGCTCAATATGAAGGATTTAAAAATTATTAAAAATAACTATCTTGAGAATAATTCAAGCGATCTTTTAAGAATAAAAAACAAACTTGATCTACTAAGATAATGGTCTAGAAAAATCACTTTCTTTTTGAAATGTTAACCCGTAAAAGATTTTTTTCAATCTTAGTTTGTAATTTGGCCTTTGTGAACTTATCTTGAGACTCTTTTAGTTCCTCTTCGGCTCTTTCCATAGCCCTTCTAGCTGTTTCTACATCAATATCTTCTGGTTTCTCAGCAGCTGTAGTTATTATTGACATTTCATCACCTGTCATTTCAACAACTCCTCCGTGAACCGCAAAAGATTCAGAAGAATTATCGCTTTTTTTTACCCTTACAGGCGCGATCTTTAAACTACTCACTATAGGCAAACGTTCCGTAAGAGTTCCCATGGAACCTTCTTTAGTAGTAAATTCAACATATTGAACTTCTTCTTCAAATTTTATCCCTTCAGGGGTTATAATTCTGAACTTGAAAATTTCTACCACCCGCCTTTAATGATCAAGCGTTCATCTTTTTAGCTTTTTCTACTGCTTCTTCTATAGTTCCAACCATATAAAAAGCATTCTCTGGTAAATCATCATATTTTCCTTCAAGGATTTCCTTAAAGCCTTTTATTGTATCTTCTATCTTCACATATTTCCCGGAATAATTTGAGAATCTTTCAGCAACAAAGAATGGTTGCGTCAAAAACCTTTGGATTCTCCTGGCTCTATTAACAATCTTTCTATCATCTTCAGATAATTCTTCTATACCCAAAATAGCGATTATATCTTGTAAATCTTCATATCTTTGAAGAACTTCTTTTACCTGACTTGCAACGTAATAATGGTCTTGACCTACAACATTAGGATCAAGCATCTTTGATGTTGAATCTAAAGTATCTACTGCAGGGTATAAACCTAATTCAGCCTGTTTTCTAGACAAATTAATATTGGCATCAAGATGAGCAAAAGTTGTGGCAGGTGCAGGATCAGTGAAATCGTCAGCCGGAACATAAATTGCCTGAACAGATGTAATTGAACCATCTCTTGTTGATGTGATCCTTTCTTGCAACTGCCCCATATCGGAAGCCAAAGTTGGTTGATAACCAACTGCCGATGGCATCCTTCCCAGTAAAGCAGAAACCTCCGAACCGGCTTGAACAAATCTAAAAATATTATCAATGAAAAGTAAAACATCTTTTTTCTGTTTATCTCTAAAATATTCAGAAATAGTTAAAGCAGTCAAAGGTACTCTAAACCTTGCTCCTGGTGGTTCGTTCATCTGCCCAAAAACAAGTACAGTACTATCTATAACCCCTGTTTCCTGCATTTCATTCCAAAGATCGTTCCCTTCTCTGGTTCTTTCTCCAACACCGGCGAAAACAGATATGCCCTGGTGTTCTTTTGCTATATTTCTAATAAGTTCCATAACAAGAACAGTCTTGCCTACACCAGCTCCACCAAAGAAACCTATCTTACCACCTCTTGGGAACGGAGCCAACAAATCTATACATTTTATTCCTGTTTCTAAAATTTCTATGGATGTATCTTGTTCGTTCAAGGTTGGAGGATCTCTATGTATCGGCCAAAACTCTTCCCCTTCAACTTCTCCTTTTTCGTCTATTGGATTACCTAATAAATTAAACATCCTTCCCAAAGTCTTGTCACCAACGGGAACTTTGATAGAATCTTGTGTGTTAATTACTTCTTGACCCCTTTTCAAACCATCGGTTGAATCCATAGCAACACATCTTGCCGTATCATCACCAATTAACTGCTCAACTTCTAGAATTATTTCTTCATTTGTATATTCATTCTTCACTTTTAAAGCATCGTACACGCTTGGTAATTGCCCTTGGGGAAATTTAACATCCACAACAGGACCAATAACACTTATTATTTTTCCTTTTTGTTCTTGCATCAAATTACCTCCTATTGCATATTCGCACCGTTAACAATCTCTATAAGCTCTTGTGTGATTGAAGCCTGCCTCTGTTTGTTATATTCAAGATTCAATTCTTCTATTAGATCATGTGCATTATCAGTAGCATTTTTCATCGCATTTTGTCTGGCATGTAATTCGCTTAACTTCGTTTCAAATAAAAAAGAATACATCTTGGAAAGAAGATATTGGTACGCCGCATCTTCAAACACTATTTCTTCTTCAGGTTCAAATTCATATCTTGAATCTATTTCAAAGATTTCATCAGGTATTGGAAGTAAATCATAACTCTTTGGTAGTTGAACCAAGGCATTCTTTAGCTCTCCGTATACTACCTTGACTTTTGAAATATTTTTATTTCTCATTATTTGAAATAGTGATTCTAAAAGATATTCAGCGTGATCAACCTTCGGAATATCAAAAAAGTTTAATTCTTTCTCTATAACGTTCTCTTTTTTTAATAAAGAGTAAGCTTTTGTTCCAAGTACAAAGTACCCCTTGAAATCATCTGTCTTTGACTTTACCCTCAAAGCCTCTTTAGGAATATCTGCTGGGAAAGATCCAGCTAGCCCCATATCTGGAGAGATAACAAAAATTAGTGTACCTTCGCCTTTTTTAACGTAAAAACTCTCTTCGTTTTTTGGGACTTTTTTTAGAATCTTTTCTGCATAGTTAGCATATTCTTTAACACCCCGAAACTGTTTTTGTATCTTATTTAGCCTTGCAGTAGCAACCATCTGCATAGCTCTAGTTATCTGCATAGTTGACTCAGTGGAAGCTATCCTTCTTTTTATGGCTCTTAAATTACCTCGACTCAACAATAATCACCACTCTTATTTGAAAACATTAAGGAATTTGGTAATCGTTTCATCCAACATCTTCTTTATTTCATCGGTTAAATCTTTTTTCTCTTTTATTTCACTTAATACTTCTGGATTATTTTCTTTAAGATACGCAAGAAATTGTTTTTCAAAATCGCCAATCCTTTCGGTGTCGATTTGGTCTAAATAACCTTCAGTAGCCGCATATATTACAACAACCTGATCTTCAATCTCCATCGGTGAATATTGAGGTTGTTTCATTAATTCCGTCAACTTTTCACCTTTTATTAACTGCTTTTTAGTTGCTTCATCAAGATCAGCTGCAAACTGTGTAAAAGACTCAAGCTCCCTATACTGAGCTAAATCTAATTTTAAAGAACCAGCTACCTTCTTCATTGGTTTTGTTTGGGCATCTCCACCAACCCTTGAAACAGACAAACCAATATTAACAGCAGGCCTTACACCAGCGTTAAACAAACCTGATTCAAGATATATTTGTCCGTCAGTTATAGAAATAACGTTTGTAGGAATATATGCTGAAATATCATTTGCTTGAGTTTCTATTATAGGTAGAGCTGTTAATGAACCATTACCATAATTTTCGTTTAACCTAGAGGCTCTTTCTAGTAATCTGGAATGAAGATAAAAAATATCCCCGGGGTATGCTTCTCTTCCAGGTGGCCTTCTGAGCAAAAGAGAAATTTCTCTGTAAGCTGCGGCATGTTTTGATAGATCATCATATATAACTAAGGCGTCCTTACCGTTAAACATAAAATATTCTCCTATTGCAGCTCCAGCGTAAGGAGCTATATACTGTAATGAAGCAGGATCTGAAGCATCAGCAGCTACAACAACAGTATAATCTAAGGCCCCAAACTTTTCAAAATTATCTATAGTTCTTGCTAAGGCAGAAGACTTTTGACCTATTGAAACATAAATACAAAAAACATCTTTACCTTTTTGATTTATAATAGTATCTATCGCAATTGCGGTTTTACCCGTTTGTCTATCACCAATTATCAATTCTCTTTGTCCTCTACCTATAGGAATTAAAGAGTCTAAAACTTTAAGTCCCGTTTGTAAAGGAGTATCTACAGATTTTCTTGTAACAACCCCCATAGACTTTCTCTCTAAAGGATAAAAATCATTCGTTTTTATTTCTCCTTTTCCATCAAGGGGTATCCCTAAAGGATTCACTACCCTTCCAAGCATAGCCTCTCCCACAGGCACTTCTATAATTCTATTGGTTCTAACTAGTTTGTTTCCTTCTTTTATATCTTTGTAATCTCCTAAAGTTATAATACCAACATTATCTTCTTCAAGGTTCATAGCTATACCATATACCTTTTCTCCTGCTGAACTTTCAATCTCCACTAATTCGTTTGTCATGACGTCTTTAAGACCATAGGCTCTAACTATCCCATCGCTAACTTGCATTACCCATCCAATCTCTTTAATTTCTCCACTTTCATAACTTTTTATTCGCTCTTCTATTACCTTTGTAAGTTCATCTGGATTAACTCTCAAAAAATGTCACCTCCACCAGTGGGTGCATAGGCAGATTGTATATTATCTAAAAAGCCTTTAACAGAGTAATCAAAAAACTTATCTCCAATATACAACTGCAACCCGCCTATAATTTCTTCTTCTATCTCTGTAATCAGTTTAATCTCTCTTCCTGTTTTGCTTTGAATAGCTTTCTTTATCTGATCAATTATATTTTTTGAAGCCTTCTTTGGAAGAATTAATCTTACTTCTACAACTCTTTCTCTTTCTAAATTTTGTTGATATAAAATATAAGAAATCAACGGTATCAAATTCTGTCTTCTTTTCTTTGCCAAAAATTCTAAAAATTTGACAAATATCTTCTCTTCAAACTCTGTTACTTCAACAAACTTTTTGACGATATAATCAGGTGATATAAGAGGACTATAAACCGTATCTCTTAAAGTTTCGTCCTCCTCTAAAACGCTTTTTAACTTCCTGAAGGCTTCAACATATTTATCTAAATTACCTATCTCTCCTATATCTTCCAAAGTTTTTATAAGTGCTTCAGAATATTTAGAAGCTAAAAAGTAAGAAGCTTTCATTACAATTCTCCTTTGTCTTTCAAACTATCTATAGCCCTTCTTATAATCTCTTCATTCTTTCTTTTATCTATCTGCTCTTTCAATATCATAGAAGAAATTGCTACAGCCAAAGAAACTATTTTTGTCTGCAATTCCCTAGAGGCCCTTTCCTTAATTTCTTCAGCCTCTTTTTCTGCCTTATCTAGAATATTCTTTCTTTGTTCATTTGCTTCTTGTTGAGCTGCCTTTACTATATTCTGAGCTTGTTCGTTAGCCTTTTCTATTATCTTTCTTCTTTCGTCATCTATCTCAGACAATCTTCTATCTAAATCTTCTTTTCCCTTTTGAGTTTCTAACCTAAGCTTTTCAGCCTCGTTCAAATTCTTTTCAACTTCTTGCTTTCTCTTGTCGGTCATATCAAAGTACGGCTTATACAACAACCTGTACATAAGTAGCATAAAAGCAAGAAAACCTAACAAATTAACTATTGAAGTTAAATTAAAAGATAACATAAACTCACCTCTTTGAGGAAAAACTAAAATTTCAAAAAAACATAAAAATATATAACACTATGGAAGAACAAACAATAAAATCAATGCTACAACTAATGAATAAAGCCCTGTGGATTCAGTAACAGCCATAGCCAAAAGCATTCTTGTTGTCAAGTTTCCGCTCATCTCTGGTTGCCTTGCCATAGCATCCATAGCGTGTGCGCCAACGTTACCTTCTCCAACACCTGGACCTATAGCCCCAATACCCATAGCAACACCTGCACCTAACAACTTACCTAAATAATACAAACCCCATCCAATAGCGCCACCTTCAGTAACCAAATTTTGAAGCATAGTAGCTAAATCCATTTTCTTTCCTCCTTAGCTTTTTTTATATTTATTTAAAAGTCTTTATTCTAACAATGAACCTATATATGCTATTGTCAACAAAGCAAAAACAAATGCCTGAATGAGCCCGATGAACCAACCAAAAAAGCCCCACAAAAAAACAGGTAGTAGAAAATACTTAAGCATATAGCTTATAATTAAAACAAGTATACCTCCCCCCATAATGTTACCAAACAACCTTAATGAATGGGAAATTGGTTTTGCTATCTCACTAATTAGGTTTATTGGAAATAGTAGTGGATTCGGTTCAAAAAAAGATTTGAGCCACTTCAAAACACCTTTCGCCCTTGCTGCATAAAAGTGGCTAATTACTAAAACCATTAAAGCGTAAGTTAAATTAACGTTTAAATCAGAGGTAGGCGTGTACCATGTGTTTGTAAACAATTGAACATTCAACCCATTCTCAACAGGGACAACGTCAATCCCTGGGATTCCACCTAAAACATTAGAAACAGCTATATACAAGAAAAAACTCATAGCAATTACGAAAGTAGATTTCCTATACTTAGGATTGGGAACTGAATCCTCAACCATTTCCCAAAAATAATCAAAAAAGGTTTCAACAGAAGCCTGTAATCTACCAGGAATTCTCTCCCAGCGAATACTTCTTGCGACTAAAAGTAAAAGTGTCATAACACCAAAAGACATAATCAATGTCATCGGATTTATTTGACCAAAGAAACCTCCGTCTCCGAAATAAACAATCCATCTATCCCCAACACCTTCTAAACTCATTTCAAAAACAAAAAAATTAACAAACCCTAAAACAATATAAGCTACAAAAAGAAAAATCAAAATCTTTTTTGATCTATCGTTAGACTCACTAGTCAAAAAAACACCTCCTCCAAAGATCAAATAAATTATTACCCTTATTTATACGAAATAAAAGGAACAATTTTCAAATTAAATAAACCAACAAAAGAAAGCATAAGGGCATAACCAGAATTAAAAGCAGCTACCCCCAATACAACCCCGTACAACAAATATCTCATATAAAAACCAGGAAGAACTTTCTTTGGTTTGGTACCAACAGTCATCTTTTTTATCTCTTCAGCTAGCGAATAAAAACCAATAATTGCTCCCAAACCTCCCCACAAAACCCATAAAGATTGAAAAGAAAAGAAAAAAGAAAAAAACACACACTCAATCACCGTTATTATTACTGTTTTTATCTCTATCTCTCTTAGCTTCTTTTTCAGCTCTCTCATGTTTCTCAACCTCTCTCAAAAGCTCCTTGATACCAGAATACAAACCCGACACAATACCCAAAAACATAAGAATAACCATCCAAATTTGTTGGCCAGTAAATTTATATATTAAATATCCTATCAAAAGACCAACAAATATATTTGACAAAACTATTACAGCAAAATAAATTACCATGTTCAAATAACTAAAAGAGCGTAAATCAAACCTCTTCACAGTATTGCCTCCAAAAAATTAACCTTAATAATTATACTATATAATACGTTACATTTTCAATAAAAATTCTCAGAAGATTTTAACTCTATGTTCTATGAGAAGTTCTACTTATATTAGCGAAAAACTGGAGAAGAACTTGAAAAAAAGAAATTTGCATGGTTGACTTTATTATAAAAATATGCTAGTATTTAGAAAATAAATATCCTTATCGAGAGCGGCTGAGGGACTGGCCCTATGAAGCCCGGCAACCTAACATAATATAGACATTTTATTATGATAAAGGTGCTAAATCCTGCGATAAGAAATTCGAGAGATAAGGAGAGGATATTAAAAATTTAAGACCTCTTTCTGTTTTCGAAAGAGGTCTTTTTGATTTTAAAAAACCAATTGGAGGGATTGTTATGGAAGAAAGAAAATATCATTTTGAAACTTTGATGGTTCATGCAGGGTATAAAGGAGATCCGACTACAGGAGCAAATGTTGTTCCAATATATCAAACTGCTTCGTACAATTTCAAGGATTCAGATCATGCTTTAAGACTCTTTAATTTGGAAGAATCAGGAAATATCTATACAAGAATAATGAATCCTACTACAGATATTTTAGAAAAAAGGATAGCAGCTTTAGAAGGAGGAGTAGGTGCGTTAGCTACATCATCTGGGCAAGCTGCAGAAACAATATCTGTCCTAAATATCTCAGAAGAAGGTGACGAAATACTTGCTTGCGGATCTTTATACGGCGGGACATTCACACTTTTTAAAAATACTTTGAGCAGACTGGGAAGAGAAGTTGTACTCTTTAAAGTTGATGATTTGAATGATTTTAAATCTAAACTAAATGTCAAAACAAAAGCCATTTATCTTGAAACTATTGGGAATCCCGAACTTTCTGTTCCTGATTTTGAAGCTATTTCAAAAATCGCTCATGAAAATGGAGTTGCTTTAATTGTTGATAATACATTTGCAACTCCATATTTATTTAAACCCTTTGAATTTGGTGCTGATGTTGTAGTACATTCTTTAACTAAGTATATGAATGGGCACGGTAATTCTATTGGAGGTATTATAGTAGATAGTGGAAAATTTGATTGGGGCAAAGGAAAATACCCTATGATAGCAGAACCGGATCCTGCATACCATGGTGTTAGCTTTTATGAAAGATTTAAAGAATCTGCCTATATAGCAAAAGCACGTTCTCAATGGCTAAGAGATTTAGGTAGCTCTATTAGTCCTTTTAATTCTTTTTTAATATTACAAGGCATAGAAACTTTAAGTTTGCGAATGGAAAGACATTGCTCTAACGCTATGAGTATAGCAAAATTTTTACAAAACGATAAAAGAATTAATTGGGTAAATTATCCAGGTTTAGAAAACAATACAACGTATAAAAACGCAACGAAATATCTTAAAAATGGTTTTGGTGGCATGGTTTCCTTTGGAGTAAAGGGGAAAGTGGAATCAGGTAAAAGATTCATTGAAAGTTTAAAGATTATTTCTCATGTAGCAAACGTTGGTGATGTAAGATCACTAGCAGTACATCCAGCTAGCACAACTCATGGACAGTTAAGTGAAGAAGAGCAACTGTTATCCGGAGTTTCGCCAGATATGATTAGATTGTCTGTTGGAATAGAAAACACCGAAGATTTAATCTGGGATATAGATCAAGCATTGGATCAAGCTATTAGATTAAGATAAAAATAAAGGAGGAACATAAGTGCCTATTAAAATACCTGAAAAACTACCCGCATTTGATACATTAAAAAATGAAAATATATTTGTAATGACTGAAAATAGAGCTATTCATCAAGATATTAGACCCTTAGAAATTGTTATTTTAAACCTCATGCCCGATAAGATAGCTACTGAAACTCAATTATTACGTTTATTAAGTAACACCCCTTTACAGATTAATATTGTCTTGTTGAGAATGATTTCCCATGATCACAAGAATGTCTCTGAAAAGTACCTTCAAACATTTTACCAATCATTTCCAGAGATAGTGCATAGGAAGTTTGATGGTTTAATCATCACCGGTGCCCCAGTAGAAACATTAAATTTTGAAGAAGTTGATTATTGGGAAGAGTTAAAAGAAGTTATGGAGTGGTCTAAAACCAATGTATTTTCCTCACTACATATTTGTTGGGGATCACAAGCCGGTTTGTATTTTCATTATGGAATAAATAAATACAAGGTTTCAAAAAAAATTTTTGGCGTTTTTCAGCATACTGTGGTTGAAAATAATTCTCCTTTAGTAAGAGGGTTTGATGATTTATTTTGGGTTCCACATTCCAGACACACTGAAATAAAAAGAGAGGATATAGAACCTATTAAGGATCTATTTATTTTAGCCGAATCTAAAGAAGCTGGAGTATATTTAATAGAGAAAAAAGGAGGAAGGCAAGTTTTTGTTACAGGCCATCCCGAATACGATCCTGAAAATTTAAAGAGAGAATACCATCGAGATATAAAAAAAGGTATGGATGTCGATATCCCAGTTCATTATTTTCCTCAAGATGATCCCATGAAAGATCCTGTTGTAAGGTGGAGAAGTCATGCATACCTATTATTCAACAACTGGCTCAATTACTGTGTTTATCAAGAAACACCATATAAGCTTGAAAATATTCAATAGAATTAGAAAGAACTATTTTTTAAGATAAATTTATAAAACTTTTTTTACCATATATCACAAAAAAATATTAAAACGCAATTAAATTTATATGTTATAATAAATATGCAAAACTCTTTTCTTCATTACTAACTTTTTCAAAGGAGGTAAAAACTAATGAAAAGGTTTTTAGCAATGATTTTTATTATGATTTTGTTAATCTCTACATCCTTAGCATTTAAAGTAACAATGGTTACAGATGTAGGTGGCCTAGGAGATAAATCTTTCAATGATGGTACTTGGGAAGGAGTACTAAGAGCAAAAGACGAATTGGGAGTCGAGATAGCTGTTGTTCAGTCTTCTGAGCAAACAGATTATTTACCCAACTTATCAAACGCAGCTAGAAATTCAGATGTGGTAATAGCTGTTGGTTTTATGATGACTGATGTTCTATTCAACGTGGCACCTCAATTCCCCGATGTATATTTTGTCGGAATAGATATTGAACCATCACCAGGTCAGGTAGTGCCCTCAAATGTTGTTTGTTATGTTTTTAATGAACACGAATCTAGTTTTCCAGCAGGGTATTTGGCAGCTATGATGACTAAAACAGGAACAGTAGGATTTATTGGAGGAGTGCCAGTGCCTGCAGTTACAAAATTTGAAGCAGGTTTTATAGCCGGGGTTAAAACTTATAACGAACTCCATAATACTGATGTAAAAGTTATTTCAGGATATGCCAACACTTTTAACGATCCCGCTCTAGGTAAAAATTTGGCTTTAACACAAATGGATAACGGCGCTGATATAGTTTTCCATGCTGCAGGTCCAACTGGTAATGGGGTTATCGATGCTGCTAAACAGAGAGGATCGAATCTTTTTCAATTACCAGATAATGCGCCTTTGGAAAATATTATTGATAAATATTTTGAGTTAGAAAGAGGATTCTTTGCTATAGGAGTGGACGTTGATCAAGATTATATGGCCCCTGGCTATGTACTTACAAGTTCTATGAAAAGAGTTGACACAGCCGCTTTTGAAGGTATACAAAATGCCATGTCAGTAAGAACTTTTCAATCAGGTGTTTATAGACTTGGTCTGAAAGAAAATGGAGTAAGTATATCTCCTATGAAATACACAAGAAGCATGGTCCCAATTAGATACTTTGTAGAAATTGAATACCTTAACAAACTTATAAGGGAAGGACAATTGTTAATACCAACTGATCCTGCTAAAGTCGGTTCTTTTGAAATACCAGATATCACTTTCCCATATTAAAAGTTTGAGATAATCTACATAAATTCCCCTTCATGTGAACTGCCCCATGTCAAGTAGACACAAAAATTAATAAAAACTATATACATTTGGATGCTTGGTTTCTGAACTCAACAGGAGCCAAGCATCCGAGTTTTTTCTGGAACCTACGGTTGTTATAAAATCGGTTTAATTCCCCTTCCTCGAAGGGGTGGATGCAGCGTTTTATGCTGCAGACGGGGTAGTCACTCTTTAATTTGCTTTTAACAAATTGAAAATCCAATTCAAAAGCAACTACCCCGTCTGTGACAATAATCGTCACAGCCACCCCTTCAAAAAGGGGAATTAAACCTCCAAAGTAGTTTTGTAATTTTTATTAATTACGTGTCTACTTTGGAGGTATCATATCATAGAAGGGGAATTTATGTTTAATTCAAAATCAGCTCTCTTTCTTGTGACCACACCCCAGCCGCGATAAAAACTTCACATCATATCCTCTCAAGAAGAGAATTCAAAGTGTAATTATTTCATCAATATATACTTGTTTTTCTCTTTTTTTTGTTATTTTTTCAGCACTTTTATCACCTATATTTTTAACTTTTTTTAGAGGAATTCTTAAATATCTTCCTTCTATTTTAAAGGTATTTGCTTCACTTTTGTAAAGATCAGCTCTTAAAAAATCATATCCTCTTTTTCTCATCTCATAAGCGGTTTTAAGTGTGGAATAAAAATTAGATTCTTCATAATTGTGCTGATATTCGTTTTTTGATAATTTTTTTATTTCGTTTAGTGTTGAATCTTCATCCATTATTATATCGATATCAAAAAATCTTCCTCTAACTGTGAAGTATACACTGTAAAATTCAAGTGGATAGTAAAGCTTATAATATGCTATCTTATATGCCATTATCATATAAGCGATTGCGTGAGCCTTTGGGAATAAATAATGAATTTTTTTTAGAGAATCAAGGTACCAGTTTGGAGCTTTTGAATTTTTTATCGCATTTAACTCTTCATCTGTAAGTGCCTTACCTTTTCTTACTTTTTCCATAATTTGAAACGCTGTTTTAGCTTCTACACCGAAGTGCTCCAACATGATTAATATGTCATCTCTGCAACTAACGATTTGTTTTATATCTGCCATGTTTTTAAAAACTATTTCCCTAGCGTTATTGAACCATATATTTGTACCATGAGCCAGTGAGTTAGTTCTACATAGGTCGTAGAAAGTTTTTGGTTTTGTTTCACTGAGCATTTTATGAGAAAACGGTGTCCAGACTTCTGGAACTCCCAGAGTTCCTATTTCCGTGTTTATATCAGAAAGATCTACACCAAGTTCTTTTGTGGAAGCAAAGAGCGAAAGAACCTTCTCATCATTCATCGTTATATTGTTATAATTATAATCTGTTAAGTCTCTAAGCATTTTTAAAAAAGTTGGGCCATCATGAGATAAAACATCTATTTTCAAAAGATCATTTTCTAAGACTTTAAAGTCATAGTGAGTAGTAACGATTCCTATTTCTGGGGAGTTAGCTGAGTATTGATATGGAGTAAAATCATGAACATCATACTCTTTTGGAATTACTATCATTGCTGAAGGGTGCTGACCTGTATTCAATTTTACTCCTTTGATTCTTTGGGAAACCCATATTAGTTGTGCTAAATTCATCTCTTCGTTTTTGAAATAGTTGTAGGCAATTTTTAAAGCATTATATCTCGATATTGTACTTATTGTTCCTGCTTTGTAGCAGCGGTCTTGTCCAAACTTTTTTTCCAAAAATCTTTGCATTTCGTTGAAGATATCGGCAGAAAAGTTAATGTCTATATCTGGGATCTTTTCTCCGGAGTATCCCATGAAAACTTCAAAACTGATGTTATGACCATCCGAACTTAAAATAAAATCGCATTTTGGGCATCCTTTTTCTTTTAAATCAAATCCACTCAAATTAAGATCTTCACTGAATTCTATATAGCCACATCTTCGACAGTAATAATGCGGAGGTAGTGGATTAACTTCTGTTATACCTAAAAGGAAAGCCACAAAAGAAGATCCTACTGAACCTCTTGATCCTATAGGGTATCCAATTTCAAGTGATTTCTTTGCCATTTCTGCTGATGTAAGAAATATTACTGAGTATCCATTTCCTATTATGCTGCTTAATTCCTTTTCAATTCGTTCAATAATTTTATGATGTAATTTTTCACCATATATCTTTTTAGCGTTTAAATATACCGTTTCTTTCAAGTTTTTATCGATTTTAGGAATTTTTGGCACTTTCAACTTAAAATCAAAAGGTGCAATTTGTTCTATCTCATCTGCAATTTTATTTGTATTTTTTACTACTATTTCTTTGGCTATCCCTCTTTTTTTGAAAATTTTAATGGCTTCATCCAACATTTCCGAGGTATTTCTTAAATAGTTTATATTTTGACTAGGTTTTTTTGGATTGTTTTTGTTAGAGGTTCCAATTATCATGGCATCTAGATATTCTTTATCTTCTTTCATTAAATAATGTACATCTCCAGACATTACAAGAGGTTTTTTAAGATTTTTAGAAAGTTTATATATTGTATTAGAAAAATCAATTATTTTAGATCTTTTTAAGTTTAAATCGTTGTAGCAATCTATTGGGAAAATTTCTATATAATCAAAAAAAGAAATCCAATCATTTAAATTATCTGATGGAAGATTGTTTAAATAGCTGTACAACAAAAATCCATCCAATGAAGAACCAATCAACAACCCTTCCCTTAAGTTTTTTAAATCAGAAAACGATATTACCGCTTTTTTATTTACAACGTTCATATGAGATATAGTTATTATTCTGTATAGATTTTTTAATCCTTCTTTATTTTTAACCAATACGTTTATGTTTTTTGTTATACCTTTTTTCCCTTCATGTACGTTCAATTCACACCCGAATATCGCTTTAATTCCTTTCTTTTTTGCATATTCGTAAAAATATGGAATAATATGAATATTTTCATTATCGGTTATAGCGACCGCTTTTTGCCCATAATAAGAAATTTGGTCCACTAACTCTTGCATATCTAAAATTGAAGTTTTTGTACTCATCTTTGAATGCGTGTGAAGTTCAACTCTTTTATCAACAGAAAGATCATGGTTTATTATTGGAACCGCTGGTTTTATTTTTTCAATATTTAAATAAAAAGTTCCTAATTCGATATCGTATTCTAACCTACCTTCAAATCTAAACCATTTGCCTTTTGTTAATTCATTTTCGGATTTACAAATAAAAGAATAAGTGTAATCAGTTATAATTAGGGAATAAATACCTTTATTTTCCTCAATACGGAATATCTTACCTTTTATGCTTATTTGCTTATTTTGAAACTCAGATTCCCTACCTTTTATCTCTAAAAGATTTTCAAAACAGTACATATATGTCCCCCTTTATTATACATATATATATTATTATACATAATTTTACTTACAATGTCTAGAAATTATAAAAATTTTTATAAAAATTTAAAGGGGATTTTTTAATTGACAAGTTCTGAAGTTATGTTGTATAATATAGAAAGATTGGGCGCTTAGCTCAGTGGGAGAGCGTCTGCTTCACGCGCAGAAGGCCGTAGGTTCAAACCCTACAGCGCCCACCAAATAAAAAAGAGGCTTAAAGCCTCTTTTTTATTTTTTCAAACCTTCAAAAATTTCTTTTATAGTTTTTATGTCTTGACTGTGTTCTGGATCGTCTCCAGGTGTTTCTAATAGCAGTGGAAGTTTATTGAACTCGTTAAAAGAAAGAAAGGTTTCGAATCCTTTTCTTCCGATGTATCCTTTTGCGATAAATTCATGCCTATCTTTTCCTGCCCCAACTTCATACTTTGAATCGTTTAAATGTATCATTTTTAATTTCTCTAACCCCATATTCCTTTCAATATCGTTGATTAATCTTTTCACATCATCTTTTTCTCTTATATCATAGTTTGAGTCAAAACCGTGACATGTGTCGTAAGTTATTCCCAGCCTTTCTTTCCAGTAAGAAGTGTTTATTATTTTTCCTAATTGCTCCATTGAATAACCTATATTAGATCCTTTTTTAGCAACGTTTTCTAATAAAACTATAACGTTGGTAGCTTCTACTTCTTTAAAGATTAAATCTAACGCTTTGAGTATTCTATTTATCCCAAATTCTTCTCCTTCATTTAAATGACTGCCAGGATGAAAATTATAGTGAATTATCCCTAAATCATTTGTTGCTTTAATTTCTTCTATCATCGTTTTTATTGATTTTTCCCATACATCTTCCTTGGGAGAAGCTAAATTTATTAAATAACTAGAATGAACTAAAACATCTTCAAAATTAATGTTTAATTTATTCATATTTTCTTTGAACCCTTTTACATCATTTTCTTTTAACTTTGTTATCCGCCATACTCTTGGTGAATGAGTAAAGATTTGGAATGTATTTCCACCGATATTTATTGTAACTTCAGGCACTTTGCTGAATCCTTTAGATATTTTCATGTGCGCACCAATTTTTAGCATGATATCACTCCTATAAAACTAGACTCGTTTTCCAAAAATTCTAGTTCCTATCCTTAAGAATGTTGCCCCTTCCTCAATAGCTATTTTATAATCGTTGGTCATCCCCATTGATAATTCTTTTATTGACGGATAACTTTTAATTAAATCATTTTTTATCTCTCTCAATGTTGAAAATGTATTTCTTATAATGTTTGTATCCTTTGTAAAAGGAGCCATTGTCATAAGCCCAACTACTGAAATGTTTTTATAGGTTGTAGCCATTTCCAAAAAGTCTTTTAATTGATGTGGAGTTAATCCTGCTTTACTTTCTTCCCCAGATACATTCACTTCTAAAAATATTTTTTGTGTTTTTTTTATTGATTCTACCCTTTTTTGTATTTCGTCTAGCTCTTTTTTTCTACAAACAGAATGTATGTATTCTGCAATAGGAACTATGTATTTAATTTTATTAGTTTGAATTCTTCCCAAGAAATGCCAAGTTATATTTAAATCTTTTAATTGTTTGCATTTATCTATTAATTCTTGAGCCTTATTTTCTCCAAAATCTATTTGTTCAACATCGTAAATACTTTTTATATATTCTGATGGAAAATTTTTGGAAACTGCTACCAGTGTGATTTCATCTTTATTTCGTCCACATTTTTCTGATATTTCTTTTATTTCTTTTTTTAAAGAAAGATAATTTTCTATTAAAAAGTTACTCATCAACTTCACTCCATAAACTTATGTTCTGTTTTTCAGTTTTAAAGGGATAATTTAACCTTTGATAAGCTTTTTTTGTAGCAACCCTTCCACGAGGAGTTCTTATTATAAATCCAGATTGTAATAAAAAGGGTTCGTACACTTCGCTTATTGAATCTGGTTCTATTCCAATAGAAGAGGCTAAAGCGTTTATTCCTACAGGTCCACCTTCGTAGTTTTCTATTATGGTTCTTAAAATCTTTCTATCCATTTTATCTAAACCATCTTCGTCCATTTCTAACAATTTCATCGTACTGTACACATCTTCAACTTTTATAATCTTTTTTTTAGAAACTTGGACATAATCTCTTACCCTTCTGAGTAGACGATTTGCTATTCTAGGTGTTCCTCTAGATCTTTCTGCCAAAACAATTGAAGCCTCATCTTCTATTTCTATGTTAAGTAAATCAGAGCTTCTTTTGATAATTTGGGTTAAATCCTCGGGAGTGTAAAAATCAACCTCTAATATTATTCCAAACCTACTTCTTAATGGGGGAGCTATAAGTCCCAACCTTGTCGTTGCTCCAACTAATGTGAAAGGTTGTAAATCTATTCTTATAGACCTCGCTGATGGGCCTTTGCCTATTACTATATCAAGTTGAAAATCTTCCATTGCTGAATACAATATCTCTTCTACTGTTCTATTCAGCCTATGGATTTCGTCTATAAATAATATGTCTCCCTTTTCCAAGTTAGTTAAAATAGCAGCAAGATCTCCTGCTTTTTCTATCACAGGACCACTGGTTATTTGAAGGTTAGCACCCATTTCATTAGATATTATGTATGCAAGTGTGGTCTTGCCTAAACCTGGAGGTCCAGCTAAAATAATATGGTCCATAGCTTCTTTTCGAATTTTTGCAGCTTGGATAGCTACTTTTAACTTTTCTTTTATGTTTTTTTGACCTATGAATTCTTCTAAATAATTTGGTCTTAATTTTTTTGCACCATAATCTTCATTTGTTTGAGATGGATCAATTATTCTTTTCTGACTAGTGTTGGTATTTTCTGACATTAAAAAAACTCCTTTGACAAGTTAAGGATATACTCTATATAATGTTCTTGCAAATGGGATTGCTTCTCTTATATGCTCTAATCCACATATCCATGCTACTGTCCTTTCTATTCCAAGACCAAATCCACTATGAGGAACACTTCCGTACTTTCTTAAGTCTATATACCATTGATACTGATCAACGGGCAAATTAAATTCTTTTAATCTTTCTATCAGTAAACTTTCTTCCCAAATCCTTTCAGACGCTCCTATAATTTCACCATATCCTTCAGGAGCTAGTAAATCATCACATAATACTACATCAGGATTATCTTCATCAGGTTGCATGTAGAAGGCTTTAGCTCTTCGGGGGTACTTTTCTATAAAAACGGGTTTCTCAAACTGAGATGCTATGGTGCTTTCTTCATCAGCTCCAAAGTCTTCTCCCCATTTTATGTCAAATCCTTTTTTGTTTAAGAACTTGATAGCATCTGTATAGGTTAATCTTTCAAATGGAACTTCTATCTTTTGGAGTCTGTCAATATTTCTACCAAGTTCAGTTAGATTTTCATTGGCATTTTCTAAGACTCTTTTTACAATAAAGGAAACGAGTTCTTCCTGTAATCGTATATTATCATCATGCTTGTAAAAAGCAACTTCTGCTTCATTCATCCAAAATTCTATCAAATGTCTTCTGGTTTTTGATTTTTCTGATCTGAATGTAGGCCCTAAGTTATAAACTTTTCCTAAAGACATTGCTGCCGCTTCCAAATAAAGTTGTCCAGTTTGAGCTAAATAAACTTCTCCATAGTCAAAGTATTCAAGTTTAAAAGTATTTCCAGCTGACTCACCTATAGATCCTGTAAAAATAGGAGTATCAATTAGTGTAAAATCATTGTTGTTATAAAAATCTCTTATAGCTTTTAGTATTTCATTTCTAACTTTTAATATATGAAACTGTCTTCGAGATCTTATCCATAGATGTCGATTATCCATCAAAAAATCTATACCATGGTCTTTTTTTGATATGGGATAGTCTTCATTTGGTTCGTGAATTATTTTGAATGATGTTACGTGTAATTCGACGTTTTTAGAGGATCTTTCGTCTTTTTTTACAACACCTTCCAATATAATACTACTTTCCATCTTGATCTTTCTGATTCTTTCAAACGCCTCATCATCGAAATTCTTTTTTTCAACAACTCCTTGTACAATCCCTGTCCCATCTCTTAATTGAAGAAATGCAATTTTTCCACTACTTCTTTTATTCCATACCCATCCTCTAAATTCAACAACCTGTTCTATATGTTCTTTAAAATCTTTTATATAAACCCATTGTGGATCCATTAAACACCTCCGACTTTTATTTCTTTTTTAATTTATTATACTCGTCAGCAACTTCTTTAAAAAAAGTATCTAGTTCTTCATTTACAATGAAGGCTAATTTTTCTTCAGTCAGGTACCAATTTGACACTTCTCCTTTATTAACAACAATTACCTTTCCTTTTGTTAAAGAGGGTAACATAGCAGCGGGAACAACTGCTAAGGAAGATCCTAGAACCAGTACTAAATCAGAATGCTTCATCAAATTTTCTGATTCGGTTAAATATTTAACAGGTTCTCCAAAAAAAACTAGATCAGGTTTTATAACTTCTCCACATTTATCGCATTTTGGAATTTCTTCTATTTCAATTTTCTGATAAATCTCTTGTTGTGAATATTCTTTTTGACATTTTATACAATGATTTTTCCAACAACCACCATGAATTTCATATACCTTTTTTGAACCAGCCTTTTGATGCAATGAATCGATGTTTTGAGTAACTATTCCTTTTAATTTCCCGTCTATCTCTAGTTGAACTAAAAATTTATGTGTGAAGGTGGGTTCGGCTTGAGTAATATAATTTAGAAATTTTTTATGAAATTTATAAAATAAAGAAGGATCCTTATAAAAATAATCTATGTCAAAAATTTTTTCTGGATTATCTATCTCCGCTTTTTTATAAATGCCATTGGGACCTCTAAAATCAGGTATTCCTGCATTTGTTGACATCCCTGCTCCACTTAATACCGCAATTGAATTAGATTCAATTATTAGTTGAGCCGTTCTTTTTACTAAATCATTCATTTTTTTCGCCTTTCAAAAATTTTAAAAGATTTTGAGCTGCTATTAAAGGTCCATCTTCTTCATAACCAGTTATTCCCAATTGCGTACGAAGAACGCCAACTTTTACATTAGAATTGATCATTGTTTCCATAAAAGATCTGGCAATTTTTTCATGTTTTTCTTTCCTTTGTATCGCACCAAATGGGTTAGCAAAATAGCTGTATGTCAAACCTTTTTCGGCAGTTGTACCCTTAGCCATTCTGGCACCTTTTGAAAATATATCAAGGGCTTTTTCTACATCATCAAAAAATTCTATTACTGGTTTATTTTCATCTATTTTTTCGTAGTTATTAGCATAAAAAAAGTAATTAATCTTTGTTGGTTTTATAATATCTTCATAGTTAGAATAAGGTACTATAACACGTGCATTTATTTCATTGGGATTCATAAATATACTTCTGTCCATGGCAGAATACGCATATCCTGGTTGCAAATCATCGAGTCTTACAAAAGCCCCAGTCTCTGTACCATACGCTACAACTGTACCATCCCCTAAAATATCTAAAGAACCCATATCATCTATGAGTATATTCACCTCTGAAACTTGTTTCTTTATCCTGTTTAATGCATCTAAGGTTTCTGATTTTCCTGCTCCACTATCGCCAATTATCATTACGTTATAACTTTTTCCATCTCTTAATTTTATCTCAGCCAAGGCTCCGTGTATAGGAAGTCTGTCTTCATCGATAACGATTAAATTATGAATGGTTAATATCATCTTTTTCATATATCCAAAATAATCAATTGACGGATCGTTACCTACTAATCCTACATATGTTCCGTCGTTTTCTTTATAAATTATTCCATTATAGTCTTCTTCATTTTCAAAAAAAGATTTGTCTATGCCCAATATATAAATTCCATCTGGTTTAACTTCTTCTAAAATTTCAAAATTCGCAAACTCAAAAAGGTTTGCCAATCCAGTTGCTAAAGCAAAATATTCTTTGTAAACAACGACAAATATTAATTTGTCATTTACATGAATTGGAAATACAATCCAATCATCTGGATTATCTATGTTAATTTTATCGAGAATTGGTTTATCTACTACTTTAAAAATCCCTCTTCTTTTATTTGATTGTGTATAAAATATAACAGGAGGTTCTAAAACTACGCTCCAAACAAAACTCATATCGTACAAAAAATCTGCATTCTTTATTTTAATGTCTTCTTTAAATTGAGGTTTATCGACAATAAACCCTGCTTGCGCTCCACTTGGTAGTTGTCTTAGAACTTTGACTCTAGAAGCAGAAATATTAACCATAATCTGTCTGTAAACGCTTAAAACTAAACTTTTTAAATCCGAGTTATTTTTTACAAGAGATATCTGCTTATGAATTCTCTTTTTTGAATCATGACTGAAGGAATCTGTTTTTGTCATAAATCTATGCTTAGAACGCCATAAGTTGAAAGTATCTTCTACAAACAATGCGAGAATTTCTCTGTATGCCCCTAACTTTGGAAAACTGAAATATGAAGATTCATCAAGGTGATCCAAAGTGTTTATAGATAAGGCAAGCAGAAGTTGCCTTATTTGTTCTATATCATACTTTTCTTCAATTTCTTGTTGTTGTTTGTTTTTTAAAAATAATTGAAAAAAAGGATATAACGTATTATTTGTTTCTTCAGCATCATGAATTAATTCTATAATTATTTTTTTCAATGATTCAGAATTCAAAATCTGAGAAATGTTGCTGTAAGAAACTTCCCCTGGAATTAATACCGTTCTTTCATTAATCATTTAAACCCTCCCTTTCGAGCTTTAAATTCATATTTTGATTTTAACCATTTTCTCCAAGTACTACGCTTATTGTTTTTAAAGCATCTTTTAAACCTTCTTTTGTTTTGGAAGAAATTGGTATATATAAATATTCACCATAGATGGAAAGACTTTTTTTAATATTGTTATACATTTGCACTTTTTCTTTTTTCTTTAATTTATCAGCTTTTGTTAGAAGAAATATAAAAGGTATGTTTAAATTCTTGAGCCATTCAACCATTGTAAAATCAAGTTTTTGCGGTAAATGTCTATGATCGATTAGCAAAAAAACAGTGGTTAAATTTGCCCTGTTTTCAAAGTATTTGTTCATTAATATATTCCATCTTTCTTTTTCTGTTTTTGAAACATTTGCAAATCCATAACCTGGTAGATCTACAAAGTAATATTCATTATTAACCAAATAATAATTTATGGATCTTGTTTTACCAGGATTAGAACTTACTTTAGCGATTTTAATTCCTAAAAGTGCGTTCAAAAAACTTGATTTTCCAACATTTGATCTTCCCGCAAAGGCTATTTCTTTTCTATCAGCGGAAGGAAGACTCCGAATATCATATGCCGTTTTAATTAATTCAACCTTATTTATTTTCAATGCTTCACACATCCTTAATCTGAACTGTTCCTGTCTTAAGCTCTATTATACCATAAGTTGATTTACCTGTTAGCCATCCTGAAAATTCTCCTGGATTTAAGATCACCGTATTGCCAGTTTTTCGTTGTACTATTTCATGGGTATGTCCAAAAAATATATAATCATAAATCCCTGAATTTTCAGCGGCCATTAAAGAATAAGGCTCATGCATCAAAAAGATTTTTTTGTTTTCTTTTTCAATCGTAATGGGACCATTTTTTATTTTCTTTTTGGATTTTTCATATAACAATAGTTTTTCTCCGTCATTGTTACCAAATACCCCATAAAAATCTATTTCATCCTGAATAATATACGGCAAAGTAAATGGAGAAACAAAATCTCCACAATGAAAGATTGTATTAATATTATATTCCTTTACTAACTTCGGAACTTTTTTTATAAGATCCATATTATCATGTGAATCAGTCAAAACTAACCACACTTTTATCCACCTCTTAATGCCTTTTATTTATCCATCTGATATAAATTACAATTCCATTATCAACTGATATTTCAACTTGATTTTCAGCGGCGTAATTGCTTATTCCTAACGATTTAAAATTATCAAGGTTTTTTTTATATAAAGAGTATTTAAACCCTTTTAAAGTTAAACCATAGACGGGTTCACCTATTCTTAGTATCGACCAACTCTCTTCGGGGATTGCTTCTTCTGTTACTTTTTTATTTACTACCCCAATTTTGATATCTTCTTCAAATATGATAGGGTTTAAGTCTATGTATTCAGCCAATAAAAAAATATTTGCCAATTCCTGATCTATTCGGTTTCCTAAAACCCCCGACAAAATTACGTCCTTTTTCTTTTCTTTTCTTAAAAAAATAAGTGCTAATTCTGTATCGATCTCATCTTTTTCCTTAGGAAAATCTAATATAATAGTACCGTTTTCTTTTGCCCATAAAATATCCTCAGTTTTTGCTGAGTCAAAATCTCCCATGAGATAGTTGGGTGGAAAGTTAATTTTTTTGAATATTTCTATTCCGGAATCACATGCTATCGTTAAAGAGGCCTTATTTGTCATTTGCTTATAAAAATTTAATGAGCTTCTTTGGCCAGCTCCTGATATTATGTATATAATTTTCTTCATCCTCCGATAATTCAATTTTATTTTTCTAACTTAATTATGGTTTTGTATATATTATCCGCGATCAACCGTGGAGTTACATAATAGCTTGTGTATTCTTCGGATAAATCACGCGCTGTTTTATAAACTAAATAACTTCCCAAAACAGATGCTTGCATTAGAGGCAGGCCTTGAGCCATAAAAGAACCAATTACTCCAGATAGCAAATCACCTGACCCACCTTTTGCTAGACTGGAATTTCCAAATATATTGAAGTAAGTTTCTTCACCATTAGTAATTATAGTAGTAGAAGATTTATAAACTACTGTACAATCGATTTTTTTTGCGTAATCTTCTAAAGTAAAAACATCGTTTTTAACGTTTTTAAATACTTTCGCTAATTCTCCAACATGAGGTGTTATGACGAAATTTTCTCCTAATTGCGTATTCTCGTCTTTTAAAAGAGCTAAAGCATCAGCATCCAGAAGAAACTTTTTTTTATCCTTATATTGGTTAACTATTTTATCTACAAATCTTATAGCCTTTTCTGTTATCCCAGGACCAATTATTATGACGTTTGATCTTTCTATATCTTCTTTTAGATATAGAACATCATCCTCTTCAAAATATTCTTTATTCAAAGAGTTATAAATAACAGAGGGTTCCAAACCTAAAATATCTGAGGAATCTTGTGGAGTTATTAATTTTACTAACCCAGCACCCGTTCTTTGAGCCCCAATGGCCGTGATTATAGGGGCTCCTGGATATTTTTTGCTACCTGCCAAGATTAATATTGAACCGAATCTATACTTGTAAGAGTCGTTTGGTCTATAAGGTAGTAAGCTTTTTGCTAATTCGTCTCTTATTAATTCCCTATTTATAGAACTTAGTAAAGAGTTATCGAAGGATAAAGGAGCTATTTTTATTTCTCCACAATAGTCTCTAGCGGGATATAATAGATGACCTATCTTTAAAAATCCAAAGGTTACGGTTTCGTCTGCTACTACCGCTTGGCCTAGAATTTCTCCAGTATCAGTTGATATACCAGAAGGTATGTCGATAGAAATGACACGTGCTCCCGCGTTATTTATTTCTTTTATTACTTCGGAAATTTCTCCTTGAACTTCACCTTTTAAACCAATTCCAATTAACCCATCAATTATTAAATCATACTTTTTCATATCTACAGATATGTCTTTGTAATTAAAAATATCAATCTGATACTCTCTCGCTATTTCAAGCTGTTTTTTAAAATCTTTACTTCCTTGTTCGGGGTCTCCAACTATTAGTATTTCTACATCATAACCACGATTTTTTAAAATTCTTGCAGTTGCTACCCCATCACCACCGTTGTTACCTTTGGATACAACTGATAAAATTAATGTAGGGTTATAATTTTCAACTATGTCAGCTACTGCAAAAGCAGCTTGTTCCATAAGAATTTCAGATGATATACCTTTTTCAATAGTTATCTTATCAATATTTTTTGCTTCTTGAGAAGTTAATATTTTCATTATTTAATCACCCCTATTTTCATTTACGGTGAATATTTAACACAAGATGATTTTTAGAACACATTTCTTCTGTCTTTGGACCATACGAAATGTAATCTATATCTACACCTACTTCCTCTTGAATAAAAGAAAGGTATTTTAAAAAGTTAATTTCGTTTGTATCTGTCCAACCATCTAATTCAATATATATCGGTTTAGCAACAAAGAAATCATAAGAAGAGGAGGGGGTGTCTTTTAATTTTCCGTTCACTTCGTAATGAGTACATATTTTTATTTTATCTATTCCATTTAATACATCAGCTTTTGTAATTACAAGTCCGGTTAGTCCTGAACGTATCTTGGCGTATCTTAAAGCAGGTAAATCTAGCCAACCAATTCTGCGAGGCCTTCCTGTAGTTGCTCCAAATTCATTTCCTAATTTTCTTATCTTACTGGCTTCATCTCCAAATATCTCAGTTGGGAAAGGACCTTCCCCTACACGTGTTGTATATGCCTTAAGTACACCGTAGACTTCGTCTAATTCAAATGTTGAGAAACCTACTGAAGAAACCCCATGAGCCATACAAGAAGATGAAGTTACAAAAGGATATGTACCAAAATCTAAGTCTAATAAAACCCCTTGTGCTCCTTCAAAAAGTACGGATGTGCTACGGAAAACTTTCCCCATTTCAACTGCACTTGCATAGTTAACCTTCAACTTTTCCAAATTGTTTCTAGCATTTAATAAATATTCAATAACGTCGTCTTTATTTGATTTTAACTTTTCCCCATATTGGCTCTTTTTTAGGTAATAGATATTATCCAAACGTTCTTCAAGCAATCTTTCATCAAATAAATAGTAAAGTTTTATTCCCTCACGAGAGACTTTATCAGTATAAGCAGGCCCAATTCCCCTTCTTGTTGTTCCAATTGGTTTTTTTCTCATATTTTCGATGATTTCATCCTCTTCTTTGTGCCAAGGTAAAACTAAAAATGTTTCTAAATCTATATAAAACCTAGAAGATATTCCAGGAAAATCATTTTCTAAAACATTAAGTTCATCAACTAATTTTTCTAAATCTAATACCATTCCCGCTCCTAAAAAACCTTTTGAATCAGATCGAGGAGTTATAGAAGGCAACATATGATTTACATATTTTCTGCCTTTATAATATATTGTATGCCCAGCGTTTGCTCCGCCAGAAAATCTCACGATCCATTCAAATTTTTCTGAAAAATAGTTAACAACTTTTCCTTTACCTTCATCTCCCCATTGAGCACCTACTATAGACATTTTATTCATTGATTTCGCATACTGTATGTATGCTTTCCTCCCTTCCATTTCAGAAATACACTTGATTTTTTTTCTTAATTTTAGTTATTTTAATAATGATATTTTTCATTCTTAAGTATTTTATTAGCTCTAAATAATTGTTCTAAAATTAGTAAAACAGATAGTTCATGTGTAAAAGTAAATTTTGATAAAGATATAATCTTATCACAATAATTAAAAATTTTTTTTGAATGTCCTAAAGGGCCTCCAATTAGAAAGTTAATAAATTTTTTACCAGAAGTACTTTTAGCTTTTTCATAAAACTTTGAAAACTCTATTGAGGTTAAAGCTTCGCCATTTTCATCCATTACAATATTGTAGGAGCCAGAAAAATAATCACTAATTCTTGTAAAATCCTTTTCTTTGTATTCATATGGAGACAACTTATTTAAATCTCCTGATAAAGGTATTTGGATTAGTTTTATTTTTTCGTATTTTCCTATCCACTTTAAATACTGATTTATTCCTAATAATATGAATTCACTTTTTATAGGTCCTATTACAATAATACGAGTCAATCTTTGTTCTCTACCTTCATATTTTTAGTTATCTCTGAATTATTTAACAAAATTTCTTCAATTGTAAATAATTCTCCATCCAAATTACCTATCAAACTTCTAAAAGACTGCAAAAACAATTTGCCCGTTAAAGGAGATGAAAGAGTAACCTTTTCAATTTCACAACCGAAGTGATTAATAATCTTTTTTGTTTCGCTATATAATAGATATAGAGATATATCCCCTTCTTTTGCGTTTATAGTCAAACTAAACCTACTGTTTTGCTTTCTTTCCAAAAAAACACTTCCGGGAATGTTTATGATTAATTCTTGCCTTATTTGTTCAGCAAGCCATCTATCAAAAGTACTTATGTGAAACTCTAAGGATATTAAAAAATCTCTTACTCCTATAACTGTGGCACCAGCAGTGGGATGGGGCGTATCGGGCCCAAAATCTGGTTTCCATTCTGGAAGAGCCATTTTTTTTGATAGAAATTCAAACTCACCTTTTCTAATGTAATTAATGTTTTTTCTTTTTTCAGTCTTGGCAGAATTTTCATAAAGATATATTGGTAAACTTAAACTTTCAGCAAGCCTTTTTGATAGTCTTTCAACAAGCTGGTTTGCTTCTTGTGGATTAACGGAAAGCAAGGGGATTATTGGAATTACATCTACCGCTCCGATTCTTGGATGATATCCGGTGTGATTTCTTAAATCGATTTTATCGATACATAATCTGACCATTTGAAATAAGAACTCTTCAATTTGAGGCAAGTCGCCCACTAAACTGATGAAACTTCTGTTGAAATATTCGTCTCTTCTACATGAAATGAACCAAACCCTTTCAAATTTATCAGATAAATGTTTTATTTGCTCTATTATTTCTATATTTTTACCTTCGCTAATATTTGGTAGAGTTTCAATCAGCTTCATAGCATCACCTCGTTATATTCTTTTCAGTCATTAGACCTTTAGTAGCTATACCTAATAATATAGAAAATGAAACAAAAGATGTTCCCCCATTTGATATTAAAGGTAAAGGTATACCTGTAACCGGGAGTATCCCTAAATTCATTCCTATGTTCTGAAACACATGAAAGAATATCATGAACGCTGTTCCTACATAGAAGAGTTCCCAAAATAAATTCTCACTTCTTTTGTAGCCTTCGTACAATCTCCAGATAATAGTTGAGTAGAGTAATAAAACGATACACACCCCCAAAAATCCTAACTCTTCACCAATCACTGAAAAAATAAAATCTGTGTGACTTTCAGGAACTGACTGGGTTAAATTCATATAACCACTCATATAACCTTGTCCTAAAAGTCCGCCCGAACCCACCGCTCTAATAGCCTGAGCTGTATTATAATAATAACTCAAAGAATACTCTTGAGGAAACAAAAATCCTATAATTCTCCCTCTCTGATATTCTTGAAGGTTAAAAAAAATAAACGGAGCGGCTATCAAACCTAATCCCATACTATATTGCCAGACTTTTTCAAAATTACCAGAGACAAAAACAAGAACAAACCATGTAAGTAAGATAATAATTGTACTACTGAAATCAGGTTCTTTATATATTAACAAAGCAGCTAATATTATCATTAGACTTGCAAAATAAAATTTTTTGGAATCCTTTTGAGAAAGTATATAGCTTAAATATAATATAAATACTGGCTTGAATATTTCAGATGGTTGAAATCCAACTGGGCCAATTCTTATCCACCTTCTAGCTCCACTAATTGGAGGAAAAAACAAAACTAAAAATAAAAATAAAACTGTTATGTAAAATAATAAGGGAATATATTTCTTTATAAACCTTTCTGGAATAAAAATTAAAAGGATAAAAAAAATGTTTCCTAAAATAATCCACATAAACTGTTGATTTTCTATTCCTTCCAACGAGCTGTTTATAACTGAACTTTTAACGAACAAATACCCTATAATTTCTAATAAAAAGTATGCTAACATCAATAAAAACTCAACATTTTTAATTCTTTCTTTTCTGCTGTATATAATCTTGCTTATCGGAGAAGAAATCACGAAATTTTCCTCCTTTTTACTTTCTTTCCAAATAATTATATCATATAGAATTTTTAGAATATGCTTTTTCGCTTTTTTATATTATAATTAATAAAGAAATAAATTTGACTTTGTTAAAGGAGGAGCTTTTTTACTGTGATAGGAGATAATCTAATAGTTCTAGATAAAGTTGATTCAACAAATATTTATATTAAAAATCATTGGATAGAACTTCCTTCAGAAACAGTTGTTTGGGCTTTAGAACAGACTCAAGGTTATGGACGTAAAAAGGACAGATGGTATTCTCCCCTTGGAGGGCTTTGGTTCTCTGTTTTGTTTAAACCCCGCAAGAGACCTTTAATCCCATATTATTATGTTAGAATGTATTCTCTGGTAATTTATGATATACTAAAAAATAAGTACAATTTAAATCCTATTATTAAATGGCCAAATGACATCTTAGTTGATGAAAAAAAAATTTGCGGAATTCTAGGTGAAAGTATATACAAGGGGACTTATCCCGCCTGTGTTGTTGTAGGTATAGGTCTAAACGTTAATAATGAATTACCTAATGAACTCAAAGATTATTCAACCAGTTTAAAAAATCTTTTAGGGAAAGAATTATCTTTAAGAAAATTACTCACACAAATAAATCATATTGCTTATCATTCTTATTATTTAAAATATTTTAAAGCCAAGTCTATATCTGCAGTAACTAAGATTTGGTTAAAAAGGTTAAATATAAAAAATGGTGATCCTGTTAAAATCAAAGATCAAAACACGGAAATTATTTCTGGAAGAATCAAAGAAATTCATTCAGATTATTTGGAAATTTTAGATGATTCTGGAAAGAGTAAAAAATATTATTCTGGAGACATAAGTTTATTAAATAAATATGGTTAAATTTATGATATAATCTATCTATAAATAAGTGTTAACACATTTTGGTTTTTTAGTTCTTTTATCTTTCTAATTTGGGGAGGTTTGAAATGCCATTAAAAGTTCTTATTTCAGAAGACGACATTCAAAGTAAAATCGAAAATTTGGCAAAAGATATCAATACTTATTATACAAAATTAACAGAGGAAATAACTGCTGTTTGTGTTTTAAAAGGGTCCGTTAATTTTTTTAGTGATCTTGTGAAAAAGATAAAATTGAATGTTAATTATAATTTTATACAAGTTTCAAGTTATGCTGGTGATATTACTACTGGTAAGGTTAAAGTAAAAAGCTGGCTGGATGAACCTTTGGAGAACAAGCATGTGTTAATCGTAGAAGATATTGTAGATACAGGCAATACTTTGAAATATATTATAAAATATTTAGAAAGGCAAAATCCCTTGTCGTTAGAAATCACTTCCATAGTAATGAAAAATGTTCACCCACATGGGATTAATGTTAAATTTCCGGGATTTGAAATAGGTGATAAATTTATAGTTGGTTATGGTTTAGATTACAATGAAAAATATAGGAATTTGCCTTATATAGGCTATATAGAATAAGGAGGTTATTGATTAATGAATGTTGAAGAATACTTAGAAAAAGTAAAAGAAGCTGCGAAATTTGTGCAAGAAAAAGTCAGCAAGAAACCCAAAATGGCTATTATATTAGGATCAGGTTTAGGGAAAATTTCTCAAAGCTTGGATGAAACTATATCTATACCTTATTCCGAAATACCTCATTTCCCCAGATCCACTGCTCCGGGGCACAAAGGCGAGCTGTTAATTGGACAATTAAAAGGAAAAAATACCTTATTAATGAATGGAAGATTTCACTATTATGAAGGCTACACAATGAAAGAAGTTACTTTTCCCATTCGTGTAATGCAAGAACTAGGCATTGAAACCTTGATAATAACAAACGCTGCAGGAGCTTTAAACCCTGATTTCGAAGTTGGAGTTCCTTGCATTATAACAGACCACATTAATTTTTTCGGAGATAATCCTTTAATAGGTCCAAATATAGACGATTGGGGACCTAGATTTCCTGATATGACAGAAGTTTATTCAAGAAATCTTGTACAAGAGGCTTTTAAATCAGCAAAAAAGCTTAATTTAAAAGTTTATTCTGGTGTTTATTTGGGCTTAAGTGGACCAACTTTTGAAACTCCGGCCGAAATGTCCATGTTGAGAAATTTCGGTGCGGATGTCGTTGGAATGTCTACGGTGCCTGAGGCTATAGTTGCGAGACACGGCGGTATGAATATACTAGGTATAACAGCCATAACAGATAAAGCAGTTCCAGAGCAGCTAAAAGAAGTAACCGCTGAAGAAGTCATAGAAGTGGCCCAAAAGACAGGAGAACAGATTGCTAACTTGATAATGGGCATGATAGATGCCTTTTAAAAGGTGTATCAAATGAAGATTTTTTTTTGTGTTTTAGTTTTATTGATAATTCCACTACAATTTTTTTCGTATTACGAAATATATGATTATCTATTTATGAAACCAAAAAATTATTTGGAGTATAACTCTAATTCTTCAGGAGAGTTTGGTATAGAATTTTATTCTATAAAAAAATATCCTCTAATGGATTCAAATGAATTGTTGTCTAGTGTTTGGTCTCAACAAAGAGATTTGATTGGTGGTCAAATGGTTGTTGAATCATCCAATTATACTCACGCCATTTCATCATCTAAAGCTGTTGGTTTGTTACAATTAAAACCTCAAACTGCAGAAGATCTTTACGTTTACAATTTGTTTGATCCATATGATAATTTAAAAGGCGCTTTAGAATATCATGGATATCTGAGACGTTTATTCAATAACGAAAGGCTGCAGATTATTGCTTACCATGATGGACCCACAGCCGTTATGGCCGGAAGGACCTCTGAAAACGGAGAAAAATATTACGAAAAGGTAAAAGGCGCACAAAATAATTACCAAAACAGAAAAATTTATTCTCCTTATTTTGTTGGAGGCAGATTTTTGTATTCAAAAGAAGATGAAATAAACACAGAATTAATGGGAGGATTGGCATATAGAAAATATGAGATTTATGGGGGTTTGTCTTTCAAAACCCCACCTATTCAAGATCAAATTCAAGATCAAAGTTTTTCTTTTGACTCTTTAGAAATAGATTATAATTACTCTTTTTTGTACTCTCCAAGAACACATTTTGGCTTGGGATTTGAAGGAGAAATATTGCCAACTGATTTACTACTAAGGATTGGATTGCCTTGGCAAAATTTTATATTAAAAGGTCCTAATAATCCAGAAATTATTTATAAACATTCACTAAATAATAATTGGACAACTAAGTTAATGATAAATGAAGAAATTCTTTTAATTTCTGGCTATTTTTCAATAGATTTTTTAGATTTGTATCTTGGATATAATATCTTTGAACATTCAATTAACTTAGGATTTCGCATTTCTTTTTAGACAGATAATATTCTTGGAGGAATGATTAGATGGAAAAGTATATTCAAATAATTAGAGACTGGTGGCAAAATCAAGAAGAAAAACAAAAAAGATTATATATATTACTACTAATAGTATCAGTCGTACTGATTATAGTACTTTCTATAATTCTTTCAAGAAAGAATTATGTTTTTTTTGTTGGTGGATTAGATCAAACAAGTTCCGGAAACATTGTCAGAACTTTTGAGGAAATGGGAATTGAATATAAAGTAGATAATTATGGAAATATTTATGTTGCTAATCAAAACGTTGCTGAATTAAGAATGAAATTAGCAAGTGATGGTGTTTTAGGTTATAATATTTCTGGATACGAACTACTTCAAAATCAAGGTCTTGGGACTACCAGTTACGATAAACAAGTAAATTATCAAATTGCGTTGGAAGGAGAACTCTCAAGAAGTATTGCATCAATGGATAAAATTAGATCAGCACGAGTTCATTTGGTTATACCCCCAAGAACTTATTATGAAGTTGGTGAAACACCCAAAACTTCCGCATCTGTTCTTTTAAATTTGGACCCAGGAGCGTCTATCTCTTCCAATCAAATAAGAGCAATTATTAACTTAGTATCCGGAGCTGTTCCTGGATTAGATCCTGAAAATGTCAAAGTTGTAGATAACTTCTCGAATGATTTAAGTTCTCAAATTGCATTGGGAGATGGAATCAGTAATGCTGATACAAAATTTAAATTAAAAGCAGAAATCGAGAGATATTATAAACAAAAGGTAGAAAATAGTTTACAATCTGTTTTTGGTCTTGGAAATGTCGTTGTGGTTCCTGAAATCGAATTAAATTGGCAAAAGATAGAAGAAGAAAGTAGAAAAGTTGAACCTGTTGTAGATGAAGAAGGATTAGTGCTTAGTACACAAATCAGAAGTGAGCAAAGTAGTTCTTCTCCTTTAGGACAAGTAGCTGGAGTTGATTCAAACATTCCTCCATATTCTTATCAAACACCTACCGGAACAGGTAATTATTACAATAGTTCCGATACGATTATCAATTACGATGTGAATCAAATTTATAGAAGAACTATAGAAGATAAAAGCGGAGAAATTTCTAATAAAAGTATAACTATATTTGTTGATTTTCAAAACAGTAAAGTCCCAGACAGTCAAGATTTAAGAGATCAAATAGCTAAAGCTGTATCGAATGCAGCAGGAACTCCCGAAACAAATATCTCTTTGGTTGATATTCAATTTAATAGAGATATAGAATCGATGCGATGGCAAATTGAAAATGAAATTCAAATGCAAAGACAAAGAATTACTAACATAATAATAGCTATAATTATATTAATCTTTATACTTATTATGATTATAATTATTTCAAGAATTTCTAGAGATCGTAAGGCAGCCCGGCTAGTTGAAGAAAGGAAAAAACAACTCGAAACAAACGTCGAAGATGTCATGAAAGAAAGAGGCGTAGAAGTTCTAGAAGTTTCACCTGAAGAAGAAAAAATAAGGGAAATATTAAATATAGCTGATAGAAATCCTAAAGAAGTTGCTGAAATTATAAGAACTTGGCTTAAAACTCAGTAAAAAGGAGTTTTTGCGATGGCAGAAAAAAACAAAGAGCTGAATGGTTTAAAAAAATCCGCAATTCTTCTAGTCCTTTTAGGTTCTGAAAAAGCTAGTAGAATATTAAAAAATCTTGATGAAGAAGAAGTTGAGCAATTGACTTTGGAAATAGCCAATTTAGAAAAGATCGATGAAAAAACAAAAAAATCTGTGTTGGAAGAATTTGAAGAATATATAAAGGCAAAAGATTACATAAATACTGGCGGAGTAGATTATGCAAGAAAGTTATTGGAGCAAACTTTTGGTCCAGAAAAGGCGATTCAAATAATAGACAGATTAGTATCAAACTTACAAGTTAAACCTTTTGAATTTTTAAGAAAAGTGGATATTTCGCAGATGGTCAATGTATTACAAAACGAACATCCTCAAACGGTTGCACTTATCTTATGTTATCTTCCTTCTCAAGCGGCCGCTCAAGTAATATCTGAACTTCCAGAATCACTCCAAATAAATGTTATAAAAAGGATCTCTACGATGGACTCAGCAAATCCCGATATAGTAAAAGAAATTGAAAGTAGATTGAAAGATAGACTTTCAGCTTTTACTGTACAATCATTTTCTCAAGTTGGCGGAATAGATATTTCAGCAGAGATTATGAATAATATTGATAGAGCTGTGAGTACCAAGATTTTTGAAAAGCTTTCAGAAAGAGATCCCAAGTTATCTGATGAAATAAGAAAAAGAATGTTTGTGTTTGAAGATATTGTAAAGTTAGATGATAGATCTATTCAAAGAATATTACGTGAAGTGGATAGCAAAGATCTCACTGTATCATTAAAAGGAGCAAGTGAAGAAGTAAAAAATATTATTATGAAAAATATGTCAAAAAGAGCTGCTCAAATTATAAAAGAAGAGTTAGATTTTATGGGACCTATTAGGGTAAGAGATGTGGATGAAGCTCAACAAAGAATCATTAATATTATAAGAAAGTTAGAAGAAGCTGGAGAAATTATCATCGTAAGTGGTGGGGCAGGTGAAGAACTAATTGAATAAGAGAATTATAAATAATAAATGGGTCGTACTAGATAAAACTTTTGAAGTTCCATTAAAAGATATAGAAGAACTTAAAAACGATACAAAAAAACTTGAAAATAAAAATTATAATGAAAAAAATGCCAAAGAGATCTTGGCTGAAGCTCAAAAAAAAGGCTGAAAAAATAATCGAAGAATCAAAAGAAACTAGTGAAAAAATTTTAAAAAACGCACAGATTGAAGCTCAAAAATTAAAAAAAGAACAAATTATTATTTTAAATAATAAGAAAAAAGAATTGGAAAATGAATTAGAGGATATTAAAGCGAATTTTCAGAGAATTTCCAAAGAATATCAAATATATATTGAAGAGCTTTCAAAACAAAGTTTTGCTCTTTCAGAAAATGTTATCAAGTCAGTTGTTGAAAAATTTTTAAATCAAGAGCTTGATTCTCCAAATTGGATAGAAATCATATACAAAAATTTTGAAAATAAACTTTCTTCTTTTAAAAATGCAAAAATTAAATTAAGTCCTTCATTTAATAAAGATTATGAAAAATCCTTAAGAGAAAAATTAGGTCAGATTTTATTAATAATGGAAGATACTTCTTTGAAAGATAATCAAATAATTCTTGAAACTGATGAAGGGATTTTTGATTTGACCCCTCAAACATTCATAGAAGACATATTAAGTATTTTGGAGGAGTCTATGAATGAAAACAATTGAGCTTACCCATGTTATAAATAGTTTTAAAAATAAGATTGAAAATAAACCTTTATTTGAGATGCGAGGAAAAGTAAGTAGAATAATTGGAGTTACTATTGAATCAATAGGTCCAAATGTGGCGTTGGGAGATTTATGCAAAATTAAATTGAAAAATGGATCAAAAGTTCTTGCTGAAACTGTTGGTTTTTCAGATAATAAAGTTTTGTTAATGCCTTTAGAAGAAGTTAACGGGATATACGTTGGTTCCCCTGTAGAAAGAATAGATAAAAATATTAATATAAAAGTTGGTCCTGAACTCTTGGGGCATGTATTAGATGGTTTGGGAAGGCCAATTGATGGTTCTACTATCAAGAATTATGAGAACAGAAGTATTTATTCTCCTGCTCCTAATCCTTTAATTAGAAAAAGAATCAAGGAACCCTTATCTGTTGGAATAAAGGCTATAGATGGTTTTTTAACGTTGGGAAAAGGTCAAAGAATAGGAATTATGGCTGGAAGTGGTGTGGGTAAAAGTACATTATTAGGAATGATCGCAAGATATACTGAAGCAGATATCAATGTAATTGGATTAATTGGTGAAAGGGGAAGAGAGGTAAAGGAATTCATTGAAAGAGACCTTGGCAAGGAAGGATTAAAAAAATCTGTTCTAGTAGTTTCAACCTCCGATTCTCCTTCGTTAATGAGAGTCAAATCCCTTTATACTGCTACCACCCTTTCTGAGTATTTCCGTGACCTTGGATATAATGTTTTATTAATGGTAGATTCTATTACAAGATGGGCTATGGCACAAAGGGAAATAGGGTTGTCAATCGGCGAACCACCTACAACTCGTGGCTATACCCCAAGTGTCTTTGCTAATATGCCTAAAATCCTTGAAAGAGCAGGTAATTCAACAACCGGTAGCATGACTTCTATTTACACTGTATTAGTTGAGGCTGATGATATGAATGATCCCATTGGTGATGCTGTAAGAAGTATTGTTGATGGACATATTGTATTATCAAGAAAATTAGCTGATTCCGCTCATTATCCTCCTATAGACATTTTATCAAGTGTAAGCCGATTGATGTCTGAAGTAGCAGATGAAAAACATCTTAAAGCATCTAAATTTTTAAAGGATTTGTATGCAAATTATATTAATTCTAAAGACTTAATTGAAGTTGGTGCCTATAAGAAGGGGAGTAATAAAAAAGTCGACTTAGCTTTAAATGAAATAGAAAACATTAATAACTTTTTAACTCAAGATATAGAAGAAAAAGCGCCCTTTGAAAATACTTTAAAATTATTGGTTGACATTTACGAAAAATATAACTAAAACAATACAGATATCGGAGGTATATAATGAGTCTAAGAGCTGAATTTGTTATTGTTATTTATGTTTTAGCGATTATCTTCGCACTTCTTTTTTTTCGGAGTATTTCCAAAAAAAATTTTAAAACCCTCCAATTACAGAAAAGTTAAAGAAAGCATTTCTGCCTACCTCTACCTTTTACCTTCTTTTGTAATTTTAGGAATTTTTGTCTTCTGGCCTATTTTTTATTCCTTTTATCTTAGTTTCTTCAAATGGGACTTCCAAAATCAAGATAATCCTATTTTTATAGGGTTTGAAAATTATTTGAATTTGTTTAGGTTGAAACAACCTGTGAGTATTGATTTTAATCAGGCTTTTTTCACCACACTTTTAATCTTAATAACCTCTATTTTTGTTTTACATTTGATATTTGATTTAAAAAATATTCAAACGCCTCAAAAAAGATTATTAATAATTATTTCTAGTATATTAGGAGTAATTTCTTTATTGTTTTTTTCCTCAAACTTTTTTTATATTATGATTCTTTCCCTTGTTCTATTGACCATTTACACAATTTTTATCGCCACCAACTCTTTTGGTCAGATTTCCAAAAAATTGTTCCCTCGTATTCTTTTTATGATAGTTTTTTATATCGCCTTTTATTTTCTTGGTGTGCCTGAAATAATAAGATTTTTAAATCTAGCTAAGGAGCAGTCCCTTTTCATAAAAGCTATTTGGAACACCATTTATTATGTTTTGCTTTCAACCCCTCTTACCATTATTCTTGCTTTATTGATAGCTCTGTTATTAAGAAGAAATTTAATGGGAAAAACTTTTTTTAGAACTGTCTATTTTATTCCTTTTGTTACAAGTGTTGTTGCAATATCTTTGGTTTGGCAGTGGATTTTCAACGATAATGGTTTATTAAATTATTTTCTAACTCAAGTGGGTTTTTCGAAAATCCCGTGGTTAAAAGATCAAATATTTACTATTCCAACAGTTGCCATAATATCTATCTGGAAGATGGTTGGTTATTACGCCATAATATTTTTGGCGGGTCTACAAAATATTGATAAAAGTTATTATGAAGCTGCTGAAGTGGACGGTGCTACACCTTTTCAAAAATTTAGATTTATTACCCTACCGCTTTTATCCCCAACAACTTTTTTTATCATAATTGTTGCAATGATAGGTGCTTTTAAGGTGTTCGATGAAATATTTATTTTATATGTTGGAATGCCCGGCCCTTATAATAACAGTGGCATGACAATGGTTTACTACATCTATGATATGTTCTACGTGCAACAACGAATGGGAAACGCTAGTGCTGCAGCTTATGTTCTGTTTGCCATTATTTTATTGTTTACCGTTATTCAAATGAGAGCGAGCCGTAGTAGGATATATTATGAATCTTGAAGGAGGAATCTTCACTTGAGTTATTCTAGATTTATGAAAACTTTGGGAATTGTAGTTGTTTATATTCTTTTAGCTGCTGGTGCTATTGTTATGCTGATGCCATTTGCTTGGATGATAATAACTTCCTTAAAAACAAGCGGAGAAATAAATGCTTGGCCACCCACTTGGACTACAAAAAATTTCAGTAATGAATGGGATTTGAAGTTGGTCCCGGACTCTTCTATTTCTGGTCCAAGAACCGGCTTGAGTTTATCAGAATTCAGAACTTTATCAACACAACAAAGCTTTAATCCTGATAAAATAGTATACAGAATTGATGGAGATTTTGTTAGAAGAGGTGAAATAGAACTATTATTTGAAGAGATTAATTATTCTGAAAACTATGATGTTGATCCAGTATTATTAGATATATATCAATACTTAGAAAATGTTCAGGTACGAGATGATTTAGCAAATTTATTTGTTCCAAAAGATTATTCTTTAGAAAACTTCGAAAATATTTATTTTGCTCTTTTTTCCCAGGAAAACGGGTATTTCAAACAAACCTCAACGATAAGAAGAATACAACAGACCCTAAACAAAATTCAAAGTTTCTTAGATGTAACCCTTGAAAGAAATATCAATATCTTACCTTATTTTAGAATAAATGATAACATGTCTCAACAAGAGATTGAACATGTTTTAGAAAGAAAGGATTTTTTTTCTCAATATCTTTTATCGATTAAAGAAAACATTGAGGTCTTAGATTTTAAATTGAGAACTTTTACACCCGAATTAAGAATTATCAATCAAAATGAAGTTCAAGAAATTATAGATTTATTGGCAGATTTTTTATCGAATATATATACATTCGATGATAATATACTTTCTAATACCAACACTCTAATAATGAGAAATATATACACTCCAATTATGGACGATATTAATACTCTAACTTTTTTCCTTTATTTTATTGAAAAATATGAGTCTTTGCAAGACATAAAAATACAAGATGTAAAAATAGCATTTGAAGTTCCAAATAAAGATACAATGTATAAAAATATCATTGATGAAATTACAAAATCCCAATTTCCAGAAGAATTTAAACAGATTGTTATTAGGGAAGCCAACAAACAAAATATTGAAAATTTAAATGCCGAAATTGTATCATTACTTGAAAACGACATTATAGACGATATAGCTCAAAACTTAGTTCAAAGACCAAGCGAATTATCAATTTATATAAATATTATTAGAACTTTATCTAATAAAAACACCCCTCTTGAAGATGCCCAAAAAGCACTTTCGCAATCTGATTATAATTTTCTAATACAAAATATTTCAAACAAAGAAAGTGAATTAAATAGAATATTGGAAAAAAGAAAAGAATATGATAAAATATTAACGGATTTCGATAAATTTTTTCTTAATACTATTTCCAAAGTAAATATTGTAGAAGCTCCTTCCTTTATAGATTATATACTGTATAAAAATGATTCAACTATAGAAATTTACACAAACAATGTTCCTGCTATTTGGTTGCTTGATGAAACTCCCAATGCAAATGTCGGTTATTCTTTTGGGCAAGTTTTAGCGAATATTTTTCAAAACTATGTTGATGCTTGGAATGCTGCTCCATTTTCCAAATATTATTTAAATACTATATTTGTTGCATCAGCTACCACAATTTTAGAAATTATATTTGCATCTATGGCAGCTTTTGCTTTTTCAAAATTAAATTTTTGGGGTAAAGATTTCATTTTCATTACTTTTTTAGCAACCATGATGATACCCGGGGAAGTACTTTTAGTTCCGAATTATATTACAATAAGCAGATTTTCATGGATAGATAGTTATTATGCATTGATAGTTCCCTGGGTTATTAGCGTTTTTGCGATTTTTTTAATTAGACAGCAGTTTATGACCGTGCCCAATGAATTATGGGATGCAGCCAAGATAGATGGATCCTCTAGTTGGAGATTTTTATGGACTGTTATGGTTCCTTTGAGCAAACCCGCTGTTATGACGGGAGCACTATTAAAATTTGTCGGTAGTTGGAATGCATTTTTATGGGTTTTAATAGTTACAAAAAGTCCTGAAATGAGAACTTTATCTGTAGGATTACAGAATTTTAGAACAGATGCAGGAGAAATATATAATCTTTTGATGGCAGCTTCCACTTTCACTATGATACCGATAGTTATCTTATTTTTATTTTTACAAAGATATTTTATAGAGGGAATTGCAAGAACCGGATTAAAAGGCTAATTTTATTATGGAGGGGGTTAAAAATACCTCTTATTGAGATAGATTCAAAAAAAACTAATAAAAGAGCCTCCTTTAAAAATAAAAAAGTTAAAAATTATGCTTTATTATTGAGAGTAATTTTTTTTGTTGCTATTTTTTTTATAATAGGATTTACTTTTTTTCAGATATATAGGCAAATAAATCTATATTATGAATTAAGGAACACATACAACCAATTAAATTCACAAAAAGAAGTTCTAAACAAAAATATTGAAGAAAGAAATGACTTTCTTTCTGAGTTGAGGAATAGGTTAGCTGAAAAAGGAGTCGAATTAAACGATGGAGAAATTGAACAAATGGATCTTTACAACTTCCCATAAACCTAACTTCCCACAAATAAAAAAATCTAATGATTTATCAAAAAAATATAATGGGTTTTATGTTGACAGAAGGAAATTAAAAGAAACGATAAAAGAAGAAAATTTTTATTTTGTGGTGGAAAAAGATTTAAATTTAATCTGTCAATGGAAGGATGGAAAATTATTTTTCCATCCTTCTGTTTCAAAAATAAGATTAAATAATTTTTTAAAAAATGGAATCGACTATCTAATTAATTCCATGAAACCCAATAAGAGTGATATTGTTCTTGATTTAACCTTTGGGCTGGGAAGTGATGCATTGTTAATTGCTCATTTTTGCAAAAAGATAATAGGATTAGAAGCGTCTTTCCCTATATATCTTATAACTAAAGAGAATATCCAAAATTATAATTATAAGGAAAACTGGATGAAAGAGGCATCAAAAAAAATAGAGATTTTTAATCAAGACTATAAAACTTTTCTAGAAAGACAACAAGAAAATAGTTATGATATAGTTTACTGTGATCCTATGTTTGAAAATCCTCAATATAAATCAAATTCTATAAATCCTTTAAGAAAATTTGCAAGCTATGATAAAATTACTGAGTATGATATAGAAAAGATGATTAAAGTATCAAAAAAAAGGGTTGTTATAAAAGCTAGAGCAAATGACAGTGTCTGGAAATTATATAACTTTGATAGGAAAATCGGAAGCAAGAAAAGCCAAGTTTTATTCGGAGTGATTGAGAAGTGAATAAGGTTTTAATAATAGCTGGTCCTACGGCTGTTGGAAAGACAGAAATATCAATTGAATTAGCTCAAAAGATTAATGGGGAAATTATATGTATGGATTCACGCCAGATCTATAAACAATTAAATATAGGCACCGCTCGCCCAAGTGAAGAAGAAGAGATTAGTGTTCCTCATCATTTATTTGGAGTTATAGATATACAAGACCATTTTACAGCATTTGATTATAAATTTCTTGCGGAAAGAAAAATCAGTGAAGTTTTATCAAGAAATCGAATTCCTATTTTAGTAGGAGGAACAGGGCTATATATAGATGCTTTGAAAAAAGGTTTTTTAAATGTGAAATCAGATTACGGTTTAAGAACTTATCTTAGAAAATTGGAAACCAATAATCCGGGAATATTAAGAAAAATTTTAGTAAATTTAGACCCGGAAAGGGCTTTAAAAATTCACCCAAACGATATTAAAAGAATTATTAGAGCCCTGGAAATATTCATAATAACGGGCAACAAAATGGGTGACGTTATTAAAGTAAATCAGGAAAATAAGAAAACATATGATTATATAATATTTATAATAGACAGAAACAGAGAGGAACTGCACCAAAGAATAAACAGTAGAGTTGAGAAAATGTTAGAAATAGGGTTAATAGATGAAACTAAAGAAATTTTAAATTTTGGATATTCACCAAATCTAAACGCTTTAAATACTATAGGTTATAAAGAAGTGATACAATATTTACACAGACAAATTGATTATGAGAGTATGGTTCACAAAATAAAAGTAAACACTCGAAATTATGCCAGAAGGCAAATAATTTATTTTAGAAAGATAAAAGATAAAAAATGGATTAATATTTCTGAAACCGACTACGAAAATCTATATAATATAATAAGAAATAGATTTCTTTAATAATATTATACGAGGGGTGATAGTATGTCAGAAAAATTCAATTTACAAGATCGTTTTCTAAACATTCTTAGAATAAATAAGATCGAAGTAAAAATTTATTTGGAGGGGGGATTTCAAACTAGTGGAGTAGTTAGATCATTTGATGATTATACTATACTTTTAGAAAAAAGTGGTGAACAATCATTGGTCTATAAGCATGCTGTAAAGATGATGGTTCCTTCTAAATATATAAAACTGTTTCAAGATCAGCCTTCAAAAGAAGCTTGAGGCTTAGGATAACTTATATTATTTTTATTAAGTAATTATTCGGAGGTAATGAATTTGAAAAAATTTATCCTAATAAATTTTTATATTTTTGTAGTTGCAGTTTTAATGATTTCACAATTATTTGAACCACCAATAAAAAATTCGTATATAACATCATCATTTGGAGAATATAGAAACACAGGTCCAAATTCTCACTTTCATTTGGGAACCGATTTTTCTACATTTAATAGAAAAGGTGAACCAGTTTATGCAGGAGCAAGTGGTTCTGTTTATAAGGTTTGGATTAACGATCCATTATACGGTAACGCTGTTTTTTTGTATCATGAAAGTTCAGATTTAATTAGTAATTATGCTCATTTATCAACTTTCTCACAGAAGATTTCTAAATATACACAACTAGTACAAAATGAATTTGGAAATCAGAGAATTGAAATAATATTTCCCAAAGGAGAGATACCAGTTACTGTAAATGAAGTTATCGCTTATTCTGGCGATACAGGAGAAGCATTAGCTCCTCACTTACATTTTGAAATATTAAAGGAAATTTCGGAGGAATTAATTCATTATGATCCCCTAGAATTTCTTGATTATCAAGAAACTAGAAGTAAATCCTTAGAATTGATAAGAATTAGATCTGCTAATAAATATTTTGAAATAAATGAAAATGGAGATACGTTAGTAGAATACACAGGCTTTTTCCCTAGAATAGAAGTACACGTTAGAGAAAAATTAGGAGATAATTCAACAATTTTACCCAAAAAAGTTTCCCTTTATATCAATAATATTTTAACCTTCAAACTAGATTTCAGCAAAATTAAGGAAGAAGAAGCATACTCAGCAGATATTGTTTATGGATACGGCTCAACTCATAGTGTTTATTGGTTGAAAATGTATTCAGATGAAAATTTAACTCCTATTGTTGTTAATGATTTTTCGGCCTTTTCCAATCTTAATTCTCCACTTTGAACGGGAAAATAGTGTTAGAGGATATTTGGGGAAATGAAAAAAGTTATAACTTAAAATTCATAAAACAATAATAATTTTTGTTTTACATTTTAAATATTAACATTGGATAATGTTTATTCACTTGAAGGATAGTTTTTTTTTGATATAATTTAACTCGTGGTATTTTACAATGTTCTATATATATATGCCTAATCGATTTAATAATCAATATATCATCTCCAATAAAATCCGAAGGAGGAAAAAGTGTGAAAAGAAAGCTTTTTACCAGTGAAAGTGTTACAGAAGGACATCCTGACAAAATATGTGATCAGGTCTCAGATGCTGTACTAGATTCTATACTAGAGAAAGAATCAGAAGATAATAGAATAAATGCAAGATGTGCTGTAGAAACTTTAGTAACTAGAGGTTTGGTTGTAGTAACTGGAGAAGTAAGAACAACCGCTTACATAGATGTACCTACTTTAGTTAGAAATACTATTTTAGATATTGGTTATAACAGGGCTAAGTTTGGATTTGATGGAGAAACTTGCGCCGTCGTTACTTCAATCGAAGAACAATCCCCAGACATAGCTTTAGGAGTGGATAAATCTTTAGAAGTGAAATCTAAAGAAAAAGATCAAGACCCATATGAAAAAATAGGAGCTGGAGATCAAGGTATAATGTTTGGTTATGCAACCAACGAAACTGATGTTTATATGCCTTTACCCATAGTTCTGGCTCACCGATTATCTAAGAAATTGACAGATGTTAGAAAATCAAACGAATTGGAATTTTTGAGGCCAGATGGAAAAACTCAGGTTACAGTAGAATATGATGAAAATAATAATCCAATTGCTATAGAAACTGTTCTCATTTCAACACAACACTCTCCTGAAATTTCTAGGAATGAGTTAGAAGAAACTATAAAAAAATACGTTATTGAACCCGTTATACCTGAAAATCTAATGACAAAGCATACAAAAATTCTTATTAATCCTACCGGAAGGTTTGTAATTGGTGGACCTCAGGCAGACACTGGTTTAACTGGAAGAAAGATAATCGTTGATACTTATGGAGGTTGGGCTCCACACGGTGGAGGTGCTTTCTCAGGCAAAGATCCAACCAAAGTCGACAGATCAGCGACTTATATGGCAAGATACGTAGCCAAAAATCTTGTAGCAAGTGGTGCAGCTGATGAAGTATTAATTCAGCTTTCTTATGCTATAGGTGTTGCGGAACCAGTATCTATTAACATCGACACCAAAGGCACTGCGAAAGTAGATGAAGAAAAACTATATAAAATTGTTAGAGAAATATTTGATTTTCGACCCGCAGCTATCATTGAAAAACTCAATCTTTTACAGCCTATATACAAAAAAACTGCTGCTTATGGCCATTTTGGCAGGAATGATATAGAGTTCCCTTGGGAAAGGTTAGACAAGGTAAGGGAGTTAAAAGTTGCTTTAGGTTTATAGTATTAAGAAAATAATATTTATTCATATAAAAAAAATAGAGGAGGAATCAAAAATTGCCAAATAAAAAATCTGCTGAAAAAAGGGTAAAACAATCTGCAAAAAGAAGGCAAAGAAACAAAGGGTATCAAAAAAGGATAAAAGAAATTTCTAAAGAAATTGAAAAAAAGATTAAAGAAAATGCAGAAAGAGAAGAACTTCTTCAATTGCTAAGTAAAGCATTCAAAGTAATAGACACAGCTAAATCAAATGGAGCTGTTCATAGAAACTATGCCGCAAGGAAAAAATCCAAACTACATTTCAAGGTAAAAAAGTATTTGGGTGAAGTGTTAGAAGAAGAAGTTTCAGCCGCTGAATAATTTGGTAAGAAAAAAAATAGGAGAATTACCCCTATTTTTTGGAGGAATATGGAATTGAATTCTTTTTTAGGAAAATATCAAGTCTACCCAAATAAAATAGACGAATATCCTATACTATGGAACAAATTTTTTTCAAACGATAAAAAGTTGGTTGTAGAAATTGGTTTTGGCGGTGGAGAATTTTTAGTAGAACTAGCAAAAGCTAAACAAGATTTCAACTACATAGGAATTGAAAATTCATTAACTTCTTGCCATAAAATTCAAAAAAAAATATATAGAAATAATCTAGATAATGTTAGAATAATTTTTGAAGATGCAAAGTTTGCTTTAAGAGAATTTTTTGAAGATGATTCTGTAAATAAAGTGATAGTTAATTTTCCCTGTCCGTGGCCAAAGAGAAAACATAAAAAACGAAGACTTTTTGATGATAATTTTATAAAAACATTGTCTTGCGTACTAGAAAAAGGCGGAGAATTTATTCTAACAACTGATGTTCTTAGGTATGCAACTCAAGTTAAGTTTGATTTTGAAAGCGACGGATCTTTTAAAACAAGTGAAATAGTTGAAGATTTTCAACTTCCCTTCAAGACAAAATACCAAAATAAATGGGAAAAAGAAGGAAGGAAAAAATATTTATTTAAGGCTGTTAAAAGCAATAGAAAAGAAATTAAAAGGTTTTTAAGAGGAGCAAATAATTTGCCACATAAAAAAATATCCAATCCAGATTTTACAAAATTAAAGACTCTAGTTGGTTTAAAGAGCACATTAGATAATTCAACTTTTATTATAAAAGATTTATATACAAAAGTGAATAATCCTGAATATTTATTAAAAGTTTTTTCTGATGATGAAGGATTTGAACAAAGTTATTTTATCTCTATTGTTAAAACTAACAATGAATGGTTAGTGAAACTTGATGATATAATAAAAGTATACAGAACACCAGCAGTAAAAGAATCAGTGCAATTTATAGCCCAGGAGATAGAAACTGATGTCTAAAATCACGGTTTTAGGTGCTGGGAGTTGGGGAACAGCTATAACAAAACATTTAAATGAAAATGGCCATACAATAACTGTGTGGGATAGAGATGAAGATGTCCTCAAAGATATAAAAAAGGGTAAAAATTCACGATATTTAGCTAACGTAGAAATAAAAACAGAAAGGATTATAGTTGAATCTAATATAAATCAAAGTTTAAAGGAAGCAGAAATTATAGTATTGGCAATACCCGTCCAATTTATAAGAAATATCTTGAAAATAATAGATGCAAATAATATTAAAAAAGATGCGATCTTTGTCAATTTAGCAAAAGGAATAGAAATAGAAAATCTAAAAACTCCAAGTGAAATATTTTATGAATACTTTCCTGATTTCAAGTATTGTACTATAAGTGGCCCTAGTCACGCAGAAGAAGTTGCTGAAAATGTTCCTACATCGGTCGTAGTTGCTGGCAAAGACAAAAGTGTTAACCAATTTTTACAACGTATTTTTAGCAATAGAACCTTTAGAGTTTATTCCAATAACGATTTAAAAGGCGTTGAAATAAGTGGAGCCCTAAAGAATATATATGCAATTGGCGCAGGTATTATTGATGGCTTAGGTAAATGGGATAATACCAAGGCGGCTCTTATTACTCGTTCTTTAGTAGAAATTATTCGATATGCTTCTTATTATGGAGGCAAAAAAGAAACGTTTATGGGATTAGCAGGAATTGGCGATTTAGTCGTCACTTGTACAAGTCCTCATAGCAGAAATAGATATGTGGGAGAGATGTTGGAAAAAGGTAAAAAATTACAGGATATATTGAATAAGATGCCCATGGTAGCCGAAGGAGTTTATACTGCTAAAGCGGTTTATAATGATGCAAAATCAAGAGGAATTGATATGCCAATTGCTTTCAAAATTTATGAAACATTATATACAGATTTAGAACCTAAAAAGGCAATTTATGATTTGATGACTAGAGATTTAAAATCTGAATTTTATTGAATTAAATACATAAGGAGGAGTTTAAATGCAGGTTTCTTTAGATCAATTGTTACAGATGTTAATGGCTCGATTAGAAAGTTTGGAAATGTCAGTTGAGGACTTGAAATTTAGAACTAATATATCTTTAAGAATGTTGAGAAAGAATGATAACTTAGATTTAGAAAAGGTAAAACAAGTGGTTAAAGAGGAATTAGAAGCATTAAATCAACTTAGCGAAGAAGAGATGGACATCAGTGAAGATAGAATAGATGAAATTGCTAAAGGCATTGTTCAATGGATTGATAATGATTTAGAAGAACTAAAAGATAGACTGTCTGATTACCAAGAGAAGTTGAAGCAATTATTGGAAGAGGAAGAAGCAGGCAATAATATAAGTATCGCCTCTCCCGAACTCTTAAAACAGTTGGAAAAAACCCATTTAAACAATAAACGAGGAAAAAGCGGCGGTAATAAAGATAATATAATTATTCCTTAAATCTAGCCCTAAAAACCGGCAAAAGAGTTGCTGGTTTTTATTTTTTATAGTATATCTCAAAATTATCGAATTTTTCTTGATGGGCAAAATTTTCTTAAGAGGCATAAAGAACATTTGGGAGAAATGGGTCTACAAATTTCTTGCCCAAAATTTACCATTGATCCATTAATTGGTCCCCAGAGTTTTTTAGGCAGAATTTTCATTAATTCAAATTCCGTTTTTTCAGGAGTTTTTGTTTTAACCCACCCCAACCTGTTAGAGATTCTATGAACATGGGTATCAACAGCAAGTGCAGCTATCCCAAAAGACACATTCAAAACAATATTTGCTGTTTTCCTTCCAACACCGGGAAGGTTTAATAAATCTTCTAATGTATTCGGAACCTTTCCTGAATATTCATGTACTATAATTTTTGAAAGCTCAATAATCCTTTGAGATTTTTGTTTATACATACCAGCAGGTTTAATCAGATCGTAAATATCTTGAGGGCTTAATTTGGAAATTTCAAAAACATTTGTGTATTTGGAAAAAAGATTAAGTGAAGCCTTTATAGTGTTCACATCTTTTGTTCTTTGAGATAGTATAGTCTGAACAAGAACTTTGTACGGATCTTTTTCTGAAATAACTCGTGGAAAGTTTTCTATAATTAGTTTTGCCTCGTTTTCAATATTTCTTTCCATAAATATACCCCTTTATTTGATTTATATATTATTATATATTAAAATATACTTATATTGTAATTTATTATTTTATTTTAAAACGTTAATACTATAAAATGTGATAAAATATATTGAAACAAATTCTTTTCTTTGGAGTTGAACTTTTTGAAAGTTTCTATAATTGCTACTGGAAATGAACTTACTGAAGGTCTTATACTAGATAGAAATTCTAAATATATAGCAGAAAAACTAAAGGATCTTGGTTATGATACTATAAAAATTTCAAATATAAAAGATGATTTGAGCCTGATAAACTTAACTATCCTTGAATCCTTACAGATTTCTTATATAATATTAGTTACTGGAGGTTTAGGACCTACTCAAGATGATTTAACAGTACAAGCCCTTTCTGAATCTTTAAATATACCAACTTTTTTTGATGAAGGTATTTATAAAAGTATTCAAGATTATTATTATAAAAAAACAAAAAAAGATTTGGATATCTTAAAAAAACAAAGCTATGTTTTAAAGGGTGCAAAAATCCTTAATAACCCTATTGGAAGTGCTCCGGGCCAAAAAATAGATTACAAAGGTAAAATAATTTATTTGCTTCCAGGTCCTTTTAATGAAATGAAATCGATATTTGATATCTCCATATACCCAGAATTAAAAAATATTGCGAAGAAAGAATTTAAAGAGTATGCCCTCTATTTTTATGGGTTAACTGAGGCTGAATTTATGGATCAAGTTTCAAGTCTTTTAGAAAACATTGATTATTCCACAAAAATAGAAGAATATGTAGGACCAAGCTTAAGAATTAGGATAAACAAGAATGAAGATAGAGAAAATATAAAAAATGAGATAATATCAAGATTTCAAAAATATTATATAGGTTCTAAAAAATTAGAGATTCAAGTTTTTGAAGAATTATTAAAATCATCCAAAACTATTTCCTTTGCTGAATCATGCACAGGAGGAATGATTTCCAGTACTTTAGTTGCTAATTCTGGTTCCTCGAAAGTTTTTAAAGGCTCTGTAATTGCTTACTCAAACGAATTAAAAACTAAATTATTGGCTGTTCAAAAAGAAACCCTCCAAATAAAAGGGGCTGTGAGTGAAGAAACATCAAAGGAAATGGCTTATGGTTTGAAAAGTTTAATAAATAATTGTGATATTTATGTTTCTGTAACTGGGATTGCTGGGCCAGAAGGTGGAACATCTGAAAAACCAGTAGGGACTGTTTGCTTTGGTTTTTTGCATCATAACGAATTTTTCTCTTTAAAAAAAGTATTTTCTGGAGATAGAGAAGATATAAGGAAAAGGGCTACTTACTTTGCTTTATGGAATGTTTTGAAAATAATTAGAAATGAGAACTTAGCTTAGTTTTTAATAGGAGGGGGTAGAAATGTCTAATTATGATGTTTATTTGAACGTTTTTCTTGAGGAGTCCAAAGAAAATATTCAAGAACTTAATGACCTCTTACTCGAACTAGAAAAAAATAGAGAAGATTCAGAAATACTTAATAATATTTTTAGAATAGTTCATACACTCAAGGGTATGGCGGGTACAATGGAATTTAATTCTTTAGCAAAATTCTCGCATAAATTAGAAAACATTTTTGACCTATTAAGAAATAAGAAAATTGACCTCACGAATCATTTGATGGATTTTTTATTTAAGGCAGCTGATGCTCTAGAAGAAAGTATAAATAACATCGCAGATGGTGGAGATGGAGAAGTCCTAGAAATAAAAGAATTATTCCATCTAATTGATAATTTCGTTGATTCGACTACTTCAAAAGATAATTTAGAAAAATCAAAAGCTACATCTAATGAAAATTTTAATGAAAATAATAATGAAATTTATTCAAAAATAGACAATGAAACTATGGAAGTATTAAAGAAAGTATATAATAAGGCTAAAAATGAAAATTTGAACTTTTTATTATTAAAGATCATTTTAGTTGACGATGTACAATTAAAGCAGGCAAGAGCTTATGCTATTTACCATAAATTAGAGGAAAACGGCTGCGAAATAGTATATTCTTACCCTCATACCGAAGACATTGAAAAAGAGAACTTTGATAAAGAGTTAATCTATGGTGTTGTAACTTCTAAAGGTTTGAACGAAATTGCAGAGTTAATAAAAAAAGTTGCAGAGGTAGATTCTGTATATATCGACGAGTTTTCAACAATGAATTTCGAATTGTCCCAAAAAAGAAAAGAGGAAGAAAATGAAAAAAAATTAATTGAAGAAAAGAAAGAAGTAAAACTCTCAAAAACTATCCGTGTTGATATAAATAAACTTGATGAATTAATGAACTTAATGGCAGAACTTGTTATAGCTAGAAGTAGAATCATAGAAACTTTAAATAAATACGACGTGAAAGACGTAGATGAAAGTTTAACTCAACTTTCAAGAATAACTTTGGATCTTCAAAATGTAGTGATGAAGATTAGAATGGTACCAATTGCATTCGTTTTTAACAGATTCCCAAGATTAGTAAGGGATTTAGCAAAAGATTTAGGAAAGAAAATTAATTTCATAATTCAAGGTGAAGAAACAGAATTAGATAGAACTGTTGTCGATGAAATAGGAGACCCACTTATTCATTTATTAAGAAACTCCATAGACCATGGCATAGAAGGCCCTCATGAAAGAATTTCAAAAGGGAAACCTGAAACCGGACTTTTAAGATTATCAGCAAGACATGAAGGTAACGGTGTAGTTATAGAAATAGAAGATGACGGTCGAGGTTTAGATAAAGAGGCTATTATAAGAAAAGCAATAGAAAAAGGGCTTTTAAACTCTTCAGAATCTTCAAAGTTAAATGATGAAGAAATATATAATTTTATATTTCTTCCGGGATTTTCCACTAAAATAAAGTCAACAGAACTCTCGGGCAGAGGGGTGGGAATGGATGTTGTAAAGAATACTATTGAAAATTTGAAAGGAACTATATCTTTAGAAACGAAAAAAGATAAAGGAACAAAAATAAGTATAAGATTACCTCTTACTTTGGCTATAATTGAGGCTCTTTTGACTACCGTAAACGATGACGTATACGCCATTCCAATTGCAAACATTGATACAACTCAAAGAATAACTGACGGAGAATTAAAGACAGTTCAAGGCCAGGAGGTCTTTTTATTAAGAGGAGAGGTTATGCCTGTTGTGCGCTTAAGAAATCTATTTGGTTATCAACTACAAGAGGAAGATTCAAAAGAACATATCGTTATTATAAAAATAGGAAACAAAAAATATGGGGTCGTTGTTGACAGACTATTAGGACAAGATGATATAGTTATTAAATCATTAGGTAGTTTGTTGAATAATGTGAAAGAGTTTAGTGGAGGGGCAATATTAGGTGATGGTAGGATCGCTTTAATCCTAGATGTTGCTTCGTTACTTTAATATAGATTCATTAAAAAAGGGGGAGTGTAAATATGGAAGATGTTCTTTCTTTCAAAATTATTAACCAAGAATATGCTTTACCAATAGAAAACATTGAAAGTGTCGTTGATATGGCTGATATCACCCCTGTACCAAATTCAGAATATTTTATCGTTGGTTTAATTAATCTGAGAGGTAGAATCGTTCCTGTTATAGATTTAGCAAGAATTTTAGAGTTAAATGTTGGAGAGGAACATACTTTTGAGAATATCCTAATTTTAAATATCAACAACGAGGAAGTCGGCATGTTAGTCGATGAGGTTGAAAATGTTATATCTATTGATCCTAACAAGTTAGAAAAAATACAATCGAAAAAGGACATATATTCAGAAAAAGTTAAAGGAGTCATTAAGATACAAAGTAGATTAATTGTATACCTTGACTTAGAAAATATCTTAAACAATGAATTAAGTAAATAAAATTATTTGAAGTTTTGGAGGTGTTTCAATGGCTAAGAGAGTCTTAGTAGTCGATGATGCAGCTTTTATGAGAATGATGTTAAAGGACATATTAACAAAAGCTAATTATGAAATAGTTGGAGAAGCGGCTAATGGTCAAGAAGCAGTTGATAAATATCAAGAGCTGAAACCTGATTTTGTTACAATGGATATTACGATGCCCGTAAAAGATGGTATACAAGCTATAAAAGAAATAGTTAAGATTGACCCAAGTGCCAGAATAATCGTATGTAGTGCAATGGGTCAACAAGCTATGGTAATTGAATCTATACAAGCAGGAGCCAAAGATTTTATAGTAAAGCCTTTCCAACCGAACAGAGTTATTGAAGCTTTACAAAAATTGGAGTAATAAAAATGTCTACAGCTTATGCAACTAACACTAGTAACCTCGTTGATGTAACTTTCTGGTTTGTAGCAATAATATTTCTAGTAATTTTATTGTTGATATTATATTTTTTCCTTGCTAAAACAGCAAAAAAAGGTCCAAAAAATAAAGAAATTAAGATGGCAAAAAAATATTATTTGGATAGGAATTTGTATATAGCGATAATAAAAGTATTTGAAGAATATTATGTTACCCTTGTAACTTCTGATTCCACAGAGGTTTTAAGAAAGTTAAATAATGAGGAAGTAGAAGAAATAACAAAAGAAAATCTTAATTTTGTAGACACTCTTTCTAAAGTTTTGAAAAGGGAGAAAACACCAAAAGAAAAGGAAGATAAAAAATCAAAAAAATAATAGTCATATCATTTTTACTTATTATTTCTTTTAATATCGTATACTCACAAAATTTAACTCAAATCCCAGGAATAAACATACAAATCAATACAGAAGAAGAACCAAATAATTTAAATACAACACTCACAATTCTTTTGATAGTAACTGTCTTATCATTAGCTCCTGGCTTTTTAATGCTATTCACCTCTTTTACAAGGATTGTGGTTGTTTTAAGCTTTTTAAGACAGGCCATGGGAACAAGACAAGCCCCGCCCAATCAAGTTATGTTAGCTTTAGCTCTTTTTTTAACTATAATGATCATGTTTCCAGTATTCAATGGAGTATATCAGGAAGCTATTGTACCTTATAACCAAAACGAAATAAGTTATGAAGAAGCTATTCAAATTAGTTGGCAACAATTTAAAAATTTTATGATTTCTGAGATAGTTGCTCATAAAAACGAAGACGATATTTACATGCTAGCATCTTCCATGGGAGAAACAATAGATAATATAGAAGACACTCCATTCCAAATATTAGTTCCAGCCTTTGCAATAAGCGAACTCGAAATAGCTTTTAAAATGAGCATTTTACTTTATTTACCTTTTATAATAGTTGATATGGTTGTTGCAAGTATTCTTCTTTCTATGGGAATGATTATGATTCCACCGATCCTTATATCGTTACCTTTTAAAATAATGATTTTTGTTATGGTAAACGGATGGGACCTTTTGATTGGAGGATTGGTTAGAAGTTTTGTTAGAGGGTGATTTTTTTGAGTGAAGAAGTGTTGATAGAAATTTTTGAAAACGGGATTTTTGTGTTTTTAAGAGTAGTTTCTCCAATACTTATCATAAGTGTGGCAGTTGGGCTAATTATAAGTATATTTCAAGCGGTTACTCAGTTGCATGAACAAACTTTGACTTTTGCACCCAAAATCATCATTACCTTTTTAGTTTTGGCTTTTATATTTTCATGGATAATTCAGAATTTATCTGACTTTACCTTTGAGTTATTCACACGTTATTTAGGAATGGTTTAATTGGTTTTAGAAAATTTATCCTACTCATTATGGGTTTATTTTTTTATATTTGCAAGAATTGCAGGAATAACATTTTTTCTACCTTTTTTTAGTACAAGATTTGCTCCAGTTCAAGTCAAAGCCTTTATAACCCTTTTTATATCGTATTTAGTACTTTTAGAGAACAATGGTACTTTCCCAATTAATTCATCTCCATTAGCCATCGTATTTTATTTAGTAATGAATTTCCTTTTTGGAACCACAGTAGGATTGATAGCAAATATTATATTTTATGCTTTTCAATTTGCTGGAGAAACTATAGGAATACAGATAGGATTTGCTATGGCTAACGTATTTGATCCAGTGACAAACGATGAAATTTCATTAATATCCGAATTCAGTTTTTTACTAAGTGTTTTTCTTTTTTTTCTTTTTAAAGGTCCAATGATACTTTATTCAATTATAATAGATTCATTTGATAAGATACCAATCGTGTTTACCTTTAATCCGGAAGGTTATTTTGTTTTTTCACAGAAATTGTTTGATGTGTTTTCTATTGGAATTCAACTTGCAATGCCTTTAGTTGCATTTATGATTTTGATTAAAGTTGCTCTTGGTATTGTTTCTAGGCTGATTCCACAAGTTAATGTTTTCATGGTTGGTATCCCCTTGGAAATATTGGTAGGATTTTTATTATTAATTGGAGTGATAGTAATTTGGGAAGATCAATTTTCATATCTTTTTTTTCAACTAATCGAATGGATAAGAAAATCTATGATGCTCCTATCTCAATAGATCTTCAACTTTTTGCCGATCCTGACAAAACTGAAGATCCTACTCCAAGACGTTTAGAAAAAGCAAGAGAAGAAGGAAATATTCCTCAATCTAATGAATTTAATATGGCTATTAGTTTTTTAAGCATGTCCCTTTTTTTATGGGTAATCTTTGAAGCTTTGATAGATGATATATTCAGAGTGTTTAATGATTATTTATCTTTAGATGTAGAGTTTTTACCTGAAAATATACTTAATTATGAATTGACAGCTCATATGAATTTATACCTTAAGTTGATAATGTTTTTCGCAGTTGCAGTGATAGTATCAATTCTATTAGGAATGATTCAAACAAAATTTTTATTCACTTTTAAATCTTTAAAGTTGGATTTGGGTAAAATCATTCCTATTAAAGGTTTTAAAAGAATGTTCTCTCTTAGATCAGTAATTGAATTAATCAAGGCTCTTCTCAAATTAACAGTTTTAGGTTTTATGACTTATAATATTATAAAATCAAATTGGAACAAAATCCTTTCTTTGGCTGAAGAAGAGGTGGGGTTATCGCTTTCAGTTATCTTTGATTTAGTAATAAATGTTCTTTTTCAACTTGGAATAGCGCTACTTTTGCTAAGTTTATTCGACTTTTGGTATCAAAGGTATGAATACAAGAAAGAATTAAAAATGAGTAAATACGAAGTAAAACAAGAGCACAAAGAAATAGAAGGTAATCCGGAAATTAAACAAAAACAAAGAGAAATAATGAGAAATTTAGCTAGAACCAGAATGATGCAAAAAGTTCCAGAGGCAGATGTAGTAGTAACTAATCCTACTCATTACGCGGTAGCTATTGAATACAATCCAGAAAAAATGGGTGCCCCTGTAGTTGTAGCAAAAGGGAAAGATGAAGTAGCTTTCAAAATTAGAGATATTGCTTTTAAAAGTGGTGTGCCTATATTAGAAAGACCTCAAATTGCTAGAAAATTGTATCAAGAAGTAGATATAAATGAAGAAATACCAGAAGATATGTACACATTAGTAGCAGAAGTCTTAGCATATGTTTATAAACTACAATAAATTTTCTTCTGTGTATAACTGGGGGTTATACCATGAAAATGAATTTTAAAGGTTTTGATATTGTTATTTCCATATTGATTGTGGGAATAGTTATTTTGATGGTTATACCAATACCACCTTTTTTATTAGATTTCCTACAACTTTTGAATATAATCCTATCAATAGTTATTCTACTTGCTACCTTATACTTAAGAAGGGCTTTGGATATTTCTATATTCCCTTCTTTATTGTTGGTAATGACTATCTTTAGATTAGCCTTAAACGTATCTTCTACGCGTTTAATTCTACTTAACGGGAAAAATTTCGAAGGTAAAGTTATAAGAGCTTTTGGAGATTTTGTAGTAGGAGGAAATTATATTGTTGGTATTATAATATTTCTGATACTTGTTATAATACAATTTCTTGTTATAACTAAGGGTACAGAAAGGATTTCAGAAGTTGCAGCTAGATTTACTTTGGATGCAATGCCTGGAAAGCAAATGAGTATAGACGCTGATTTATCTTCAGGATTGATAAATGAAGAGCAAGCAAGGCAAAGTAGAGAAGATATAAGAAGAGAAGCGGATTTCTACGGTGCTATGGATGGAGCTAGTAAATTTGTTAGAGGGGATGCAATAGCTGGTTTGATCATAACGTTGATAAATTTAGTAGGTGGTTTAATAATAGGTATGATGCAACAAGGATTATCGATTGGTGAAGCTGCAGAAATATTTGCCTTATTAACCGTTGGAGATGGACTCGTAGCTCAGATTCCTGCATTATTAATCTCAACATCCGCTGGGATGATAGTTTCTAGAGCAGCATCTAAAGATAATTTTGGAAGAGATTTAATCATACAATTAACCCAAGATACCAGGGTTTTAAATATTTCTGGAGGTATTTTAATAATTTTAGGTTCGCTAACTCCTATTCCAGTATTCCCCTCATTGATATTAGGTGGGGGATTGTTGTTTGTTGCTTATATTAACCTTCAAAACGAAAAGCAAAAACCAGTCTTACAAAGTGTTGGAGCTTCCGAAGGTACTGAAGAAATAGGTAGTTCGGGAACTGGTTCTGGACGTAGAGGCAAAAATATTCCCGGTGTTTTTTTACCTCCTTTAACTAGCCCTGAAGAAGTTTCAGAGGTTTTACAAGGAGATACAATTGAAATAGATATAGGATATGGTCTGATTCCTCTAGCTGATCCAAACCAAGGAGGAGATCTTCTAGATAGAATAACTGTTGTAAGAAAGCAACTAGCCTATGAACTAGGAATAATAATTTCTCCAATTAGAATAAGAGATAGTGTTCTATTAAGTTCGAATGAATATGTTATTAAATTGAGAGGAGTTGAAGTAGGAAGATTTGAATTAATACCTGAAAGATTATTAGCTATAAATTCCGGAATGGCTTCTGAGGAATTACCGGGGATAAAAACTAAAGAACCTGCATTTGGACTTGATGCCTTTTGGATAGATGAAAGTTTAAAAGAAGAAGCTATTGAAAAAGGATACACAACCGTTGATGCTCCTAGTGTTTTTGCTACACATCTTTCTGAAATGATTAAAAAATATGCCCATGAGATTATAGGTATCAAAGAAGTGGAAATTTTAGTAGATGGCTTAAGAGTCGAATATGCTTCTCTTGTTGATATTCTTATCCCTACAATGTTAAAAATGCATGAAGTCAAAAAGATCTTAAGTGCACTTTTATACGAAAAAGTTTCTATAAGAAATTTATCATTAATTTTTGAAAGTTTGATTGAAGCTGCTGATAAATATGGAAACAATATTGAAAAGTTGGTAGAAAATATTAGGCAAGCACTTGGAAGACAGATTGTTGAAAGTTTAAAATCTGAAGATGGAGAATTACACGCTGTGGCGTTAGATCCAAATATTGAAAAGAAAATCTCCGAATCAACTATTGAAGGAGATTATGGTAGAATCCTTGTTTTAAATCCCGAATATTCTAACGTTCTAGTACACAAAATTTCAAAATCCCTCGAAAATATGATGATAAAAGGATATAACCCTGTTTTGATATGTTCAAAAAATATCAGATATCCATTTGCTAGATTTATCTTAAAATTTATACAAAATATTAACATAATTGCTTATGAGGAAATTCCTTCTGATACTTCTCTTAGTGTCAATGAAATTGTGGAATTTGAAGGAGGAAACTCCGATGCAAATTAAAAAGCTAACCGTTAAAAGTATTTCCGAAGCCATGGATAAGATTAGAAAAGAATTTGGCGAGGATGCTTATATTTTGGAAACAAAAAAAGTAAAAAAAGGTGGCTTTTTTGGTATTGGAGGTCAAAAATATTTAGAGGTAACAGTTTTAAGTGAGAATAACGAAATAAGACAAGACAAAAAAACCGATGATAAAATAAAAAAAGCTTCAAATAGCACTTATTCTTTAACCGATTTGTTAAAAAGGAATTCTGAATCAACTTATAGAACAAATAATAAACATCAAATAAATAACTCATATCAACAAAATCTTGATGAAAAAATCTTAAACTCTGAATTTTTAAACTTTATTGAAAAAAACAGACAAATTTCTGCTAAATTAGACGAAAGCGCTAAATCTTTCTACCAGAAAAATGAAAATAAAAATAATATGGAAAGTATCCCAAATCAAAATATCCCAAAAGAAAGTCTTCAACTTGATGAATTAAAAAAAATGGTTCAAAATTTAAATAAAAAAATGGAAGTCAACAATCAGTATCTAATGGATATAAAAGAAGAACTTTACAACAAGTCTTATTCAAAAAATTTTATTCGAAGTTTTTTATCCACCCTGGAAGATATAAAAATTGAAGAAAATTGGAAAAAACAAGAAATAATTAAAAACAGATTTGAAAAACGCCTTACCCAATGTATTAATACAAAAAATTTCTATGAAATTAAAGGAAAAGTTATGTTTATTGGTCCTACAGGAGTGGGTAAAACTACTACTTTGGCAAAAATAGCAGCAAAATTAAAAAAAGAAAGTAAAAAAGTTGCTATTGTAACGATAGATACATATAGAATCGCCGCAACTGACCAATTAAAAACTTATGCAGACATATTAGACCTTCCGTTATATGTATGCTATACCCCACAAGATTTAAAATTTACATTAGAATCTTTATTGAGCTACGATACTATACTTATAGATACAGCAGGTAGAAGTCATAAAAACAATCTACAAATGGGGGAACTAAAAGTTTATATAGATACCATTAAACCTGATTTTACTATAATGTTGATTTCATCAAATATAAATTGTGAAGATATGATGCACATTTTCGATAGTTATAGTTACTTAAATCCTGATGAATTGATTTTCACAAAATTAGATGAAACTTCTTCTTATGGGCAAATTTTTTCTTTTTTAGATTACTCAGGTCTACCTTTCTTAGGAATAACGGATGGACAAAGAGTCCCTGAAGATATAAAATTTGCCTCAAAAGAGTGGTTAATAGAACTGGCAGTCGAGGAGGTATTCAAATGAACCGTATATATCATGATCAGGCCGCTAGCTTAAGAGAAGAATTCATAAATGTACCAACAAAAATAATTACTGTATTAAGCGGCAAAGGAGGAGTTGGAAAATCTATATTTTCAGTTAATATTGCAACTGATTTAGCCTCCAAAGGTAAAAAGGTTTTGTTGTTTGATTCTGATGCAGGTTTTGCAAACGCTTCAATATTACTTGGAAACAGTTTAAAAAATACGTTGAGCGATTATATGAAAGGCAATATATCTTTCAGAGATTGTGTACAAGAAACTAATTATGGGGTAAAAATAATTAGTACAGGTTTTGACTTTACTGATTGGCAAATATTCCAAAATAATTTTAATGATTCTATATTAAATGAATTTTTAATTTTGTTAAGAGATATAGATTATTTTATAATAGATGTAGGAGCAGGATATTCTGAAAAGTTAAACAACTTTTATATAAACTCCGATACTATTTTTCTTGTTACTGTTCCAGAACCAACAGCAATAGTCAATGGTTATACATTATTGAAGGCTTTATCTTTGCTGAAAGTCGAAGGAGAAATAGAAATAATATTGAATATGGTAAAAAACAAGAATGAAGTAAACAGTGTAAAATCTGTTTTATCTAACACAACGAGAAGATTTCTTAACAGAGAAATCAAAAATTTTTATGAAATATCTTATGATGAGAATGTACATTTAAGTGTAAAGAGACAAATCCCTTTGGTTTCATTAAAAAGTAGCAGTAGATTTTCAAAAGATATAATGAGCATAACAACAAATATTTTAAATCTAAAAGTAGAACATCCTATTAGCTTCACAATGCGTTTAAAACAGATTTTTAGCAAAAGTAGTACTAATTAAAAATTAATTTTTATTTAGGAGTTTGATATGTCTGAATTTATAGAAAAAGTACTAGCCAAAAACGTTTTGTATACTAATATGCCCATAGATTTAGAGATACAAGAAAAGGGTATTAATGGAGTATATAAAAGTATTTTATATGAATGTGATCCAAAAAGCGGGCTTGCTAAGATAGGATTACCTATATATAAAGGGGCCTATATGAAGATTTTCGATGGTACAGATTTAAAAGTTAGAGCTTATTCATCAAGGGCCATTTATCTTTTTAAAAGTAAGGTTTTAAGTAGCGGCAAAGAAGGTAGCGTTAGATATTTGCTAATTAATATTCCGCATATAGTGTTTCGAGTTCAAAGAAGATCCTACGCCCGTATTCCAATAACTGAAGAAGGTTTCTTTTACATAAAAAAAGAGATAGAAGATTATCAAGAAAAAAAAGAGAAAAACCCTGAAAAATATCGTTTTTTAACCAAGGATTTCAGTGCTGGAGGGCTTGCCTTAACAACCTCCAAAAATCTCAAATTAGAAGAGGTAATCTTAATAAACTTAAATCTAAAAAATGAGGTTAAATTAAAAGATATTGAAGCTAAAATTGTTAGGAACGTTGGAAAAACCCAAGGCGGAGATTACATATATGGAGTAAAATTTCTTAATTTGGCTAGAGAACAAGAAGAAGAGTTTGTAAGATTCGTCTTTAAATATGAAAGAGAATTGTTCAGAAATGGTTTTATCTAACTTCTTCTTAAAAAGGAGTGTGTTGAATGTCTATTTACGATGAATTAAATGAAGAAAAGTTGGATACTTTAAAGGAAATAGGTAATATTGGTACGGGAAATGCTGCAACATCTATATCAAACATGCTCGCAAAGAAAATTGATATAACAGTACCTTCTGTTGAGATTTTACCTGTTTCAAAGTTATGGGAGGAATTTAAAAACCCAGAAGAGATTACTGCTGGTTCTATGGTTGAGATAGAAGGAGACCTTCATGGAGCAATCTTGTTCTTGCTTGGAATTGAAGAAACTAAAGAGTTTTTAGAACTTTTGATGTTACCAAGACCTTCTGATTTAACTCAATTAGATGAAATGAGTTCTTCAGCTATAGGAGAAATTGGAAATATTATATGTAGCTCATATATTTCTGCAATCTCAAATTTTACAGGATTAAATATACATTCTATGCCTCCCAGAGTAACTGTTGACATGTTAACTGCTATTGTATCTGAATCATCATTAATGATTACTGGAGGAGAAGATTTTGTTATACTCATTAGAACTGATATAACCATAGAAGAACATAGTGGGAATGTCAAAGGATTCTTAATATACATTTCTGATGAGAAAAACGTTGAAGAGCTTTTAAAAACCTTAGGAATGGGGTTGAATGATGACTGATATTAAGAAAAAAATTATAGGAATCGGTGAATATATTGTAGATAAAAATCCTACTGTTTTGGTCACGTTAGGCTTAGGTTCTTGTGTAGCCGTTTGTTTGAGAGATAAAAAAAATTTGATTGGTGGTCTTGTACATGTAATGTTGCCAGAAAGTCGTGGAAAAGACCAAAAAATCGGTAAATATGCAGACACCGGTATAATCGCCGTAATTCAAGGAATAGTTGATTTAGGAGGAAGTATAAATAATATTGAAGCAAAAATAGCTGGTGGTGCTTCGATGTTCAAAAGTACTAATAATTCTTTAGAAGTTGGAAATAAGAATGTACAAGCAATAAAAGAAATTTTAAAAAAAAAGGATATTAAATTATTAGCGGAAGATACAGGTGGAAAGAGGGCAAGAAGTGTGGAATTTAATTTAAGTAATGGTGAATTGAGAGTTAAAAAAGTAGGTGGGGGAGAAAAAGTTGAAATTATAGTTATCTAAGGTGGCACAGAAATGAATTATAAAATAAATGAAGATCAGCTGGTAATTCAGTTTTTACCTAAAATAAAGGTAATAGCTTTGAACTTAAAAACAACTCTACCTCAAAATATCGAAGTAGAAGATTTAATTCAAGAAGGAATAATAGGATTAATTCAGTCTTACAGAAGATATAAGCCAGAAAAAGGTGCATCGTTTTATACTTTTGCTTTGAAAAGGATTAAAGGTGCAATGTTTGATTATTTAAGAAGAATCGACTGGCTTCCAAAAGAGACTCGTTCGCTTGTAAAAAAATACGAAGATTTTGTTTATGAAAATAAAGATAGCGAATATTTTGACGATAATTCAATTGCAGAAGGACTAAATATAAACCAGAAGGAAATAAATAAAATTAAATACTCTTTGAATAAAAGACAGATTCTTCAACTTGATGAATATTTCTTAAATGATGAAGAAGATAGTTTTTTTAATTATGCTCAACAAGATAACGATCCTGAGCTGTTGGCATATAAAGAAATATTAAAAGAGAAACTCACATCATCCATTAATAAATTAGAGGAAAGAGAACAATTGATACTTTCTCTATATTATGATGAAGAATTAACTTTTAAAGAAATCGGGAAAGTTCTTGATATAAGTGAATCAAGAGTGTCTCAACTACACTCAATAATTTTAGTAAAATTAAAAAAGGACCTTCAAGGAAGAGATTAAGATGTCAAATTTACATGATATGCAAATCCTTGTTACCAAATCTATAGATATTGCCAATAATGTTCAAGCAATTTCACATTCACAAGATGCAGCAAGAAATATGCTGTTAATTAAACAAGCTACTGAATACTCTCAAAATTTACAAAAAAAGGTCAAAAATAAAGATGGGGCAGAAAAGAAAAACGTTGACAACAATTCCTCTAATAATAAGTTTAGCAGCTCTATGAATTTTAAAAGAAAAAATCAAGACAAAATTAAATCTATAGATGAATACCGAGGAAAATTATTAGATATTAGATTATAAATAAAAAAAGGAGAATGTATGTTAGGATACTTTTCACTATATAAATCGGATGAAGAAAAATATTCCGGTGGCTTATTAATAATGAATGAGAATGGAATCCCTGTTTCATTTAAATATACTGAACCAATAAAACCAACAAAAATTCAAAAAATTATCTATGGTAATAACTTAAAAAATTATCTAGCCTTCCAGATTCTAAATAACAATGAACTTTATAAACCATTTGATATTGATCTCATATTAACTGATGATAGTGATTTGTTAAATTATATCGATATAGATAAACCCATAATGTTTATCGTTGAGATAAGCAGTGATAAAGGATTTGGAGTAAAAGAAAAAGAAGGTGCCATTCCTTTAAACGAAGAGAAAAGTTTAAAATTCTACTCGACGAAAATAGTAGATTCTGTTTTGCTTAAAAAATTAAAATCTTATGTAGAAGTCTTTGACATTTTTGAACCTTTTACTAGGTTGAAAGAGGCGTTAATATACATATGTTCGTCTCAAGAAAAATAATTATTAAACAAGCAAATCTTTCTATGGATACTTCTATAATAAATTTTTCTTCTAATCAGCCTGAGTATCATCTCAAATCAACCGAAAACTCAAATTTAATAATAAATTCATTTGATCCCGACGATTCTATCGAGATCAAAAGTTTTTCTGATTTAGCAAATTCCGTTACCATAGTTGATAAAGAAAATAATATCAATGAAATAAAAATAAACACTTCGAAATTTTTTAAGATAGATATAATAAAAAATTTTTCTTTATCTGATATAAATATAATAGAGGAAAAATTCCAGGCTTTTCTTTTATTGAAAAACGTCGAAACTAATTATGATTTGTTTTTAAATACGACAAAAATGATAGATATTAAGATAAAAGAAGGTAAAACAAAGAAATACATCTACAAACCACTTAGAAAAAGTTTAAAAAGGAATGTCTCAAAAGAATATATTTTACAACTAGCCCAAGATATTATAAAATCTAAAAAACACGAAAAAATAAAGTTGTCTTTTTTAGGCTTTTATGTTAAAGTTCCTATCGGGAAAAATATCAAATATTATTGGAAAGATAAAAATCTTATTTGTTTAATTTCGGGAGACGAAAAAGATATAGATTATTTTCAAGATGCGGCTTTTTTTGTTGATACGGAAAATAATTCAAAATATTTAAAGTTCATCAGGAGGTAAAGATGAATTGATTAAGAAAGAATTACTAGATTTTTTGGGCTCAATAAAAAATCTTCAAGCACATAAGATAATAATTATACCGGACGGTTATGATCAGGATATCGAAGACGAAAATATTCTGAACTATCCTGATTTTGACATATTTCCATTTGAAAATTTAGAGGTATCGCCAAATATCAGAGGTAAAAGGATAAAATCTCTTTATTATTTACTTACTCAAGATGAAGTAACTATAGTAACTACTTTATCTGCACTTGTTAAATACACAATTCCAAAAAAGGATTTTATAATAAAAAAATACTCAATTGGAGATAAGATTGATTTTGAGAATAACTTTTTTTATAAAATGGGTTACACATTATCTAGTGAAGTTTCAAACCCTGGAGAGTATGCAAAAAGAGGCTTTGTTAGAGATTTCTTTTCTCCTATTTATAATTTACCTATCAGAATGGAGCTTTGGGATAACGATTTAGAAAGAATTAGTCTATTCGATAGCTACTCTCAAAGATCTATTAAAAACTCAAAAGAAATTCTAATCGTACCGGGCTCTGAAATCATGAAATTCGATTCGAATATAAATATTTACGAAGGAAGAATTAAGAGGTTAGTAAATGAAACCAAAGAAGAAGAATTAATTAATATAGATCAGTTAAACTCACTTCCTGGAATATTTTATAAGGACAAAAACAGTATATTAAGTTACTTGCAAGAAAAAAGCCAAATCTATTTAATAAACAAAAATGAGGTTATGAAATCTTTCTTAGAAAAAGAGAGAGAAAATTACGAAATGTGTGATACTACTTTAAAAAAGAAAATTTACAAGATTTATTCTGGGCAAAACATAGAAATATTAAATAAAATAAATTACCAAGAAGTGAAACTGTCTTTAGAAAAGATTTATTATATCCCAAAAAAGAAAGAAGATACCAGGTTAGAGTATCTTCCTCTTTTGGATTGGGAAGATTTAAAAGAAGGGGATCTTGTAGTTCATGAAGACTACGGAATAGGTATTTACCACGGAGTAAATAAAGTTGAAACCTCTTTAGGACTTAGAGAATATGTCACACTTGAGTACAAAGACAGTTCAAAAGTCTACGTACCTGTAGGTAGATTAGATAAACTATCCAAATACATAGGCGATCAGCAAAATGTAACGATCTCTTCTCTTAATAGCAAGAGATGGAAGAATACAAAAGAAAAAGTCAACAAGGAAATAAAAGAAAAAATAAAAGAATTGCTAAGAATTTATGCGGTTAGAGAAAATAACGAAGGGATTCGTCTTTTCGGAGATCCTGAATTAGAACAAAAATTCAAAGAAACATTCCCATACGTTGAAACACCGGATCAAGAAAAAAGTATAAACGAAATATTATCTGATTTGGAAAGTAATAGACCTATGGATAGATTGCTTGCAGGAGATTCTGGGTTTGGTAAAACAGAAGTCGCAATTAGAGCAGCTTTTAGAACCGTTGTTTCTAATTTCCAAGTTCTTTTGCTTGCACCAACAACAATTCTTGCAAAGCAACATTTTGAAAACTTCAAGGAAAGAATGGAACCTTTCGGAGTAAAAATCACTTTAATTACAAGACATATAACTAAGAAAGAAAAAGATATTAGTTTTGAACAAATAAGAAAGGGAGAAACTGATATAATAATTGGAACACATGCTTTGTTATCTGATTTACTAAAAACAAAAAAGTTGGGATTGGTAATTGTTGACGAAGAACAAAGATTCGGTGTACTTCAGAAAGAAAAGTTTAAAAAAATAAGTGAAGGTGTTAACTTTTTAATGATGAGCGCTACTCCAATTCCAAGAACATTATATCTTTCTATTAGTGGAATAAGAGACATCTCTACCATAAACACTCCTCCATTAGGGAGGTTACCTATTCAAACTTTTATAGGTAAATATTCTGATAAAATGGTTAGAACTGCTATTTTAAGAGAAAAATCTAGGGGTGGTCAAACTATATACATTCACAACAGAGTACAGGAATTAGATGATCTATTTAAAAAATTGCAAAAACTTGTACCTGAAATAAAAATAGTAATGGTTCATGGTGGAACTCAGAAAAGCGAGTTCATAAAAATTATCAACAGCCTGTATAGTGGAGAAATTGACCTTCTATTGGCAACTACAATAATCGAAAATGGAATTGACATCCCTAACGTTAATACTTTAATTGTAGATGATCCTGAAAGATATGGAATATCTCAGTTGTACCAGATAAAAGGACGAGTAGGTAGATCAAACAAAAGAGCTTTCGCGTATTTTCTCTACAAAAAGGATTTGAATAAAGAAAGCATGAAAAGATTAGAAGCTTTGAAACAATACAACGAACCAGGAAGCGGACTAAAGTTAGCAATAAGAGACTTAGAAATAAGAGGATACGGTGATTTATTGGGAGTTGAGCAAAAAGGACATATAAACGCAATTGGTTACCATCTTTATCACGACATGTTAAACAAAGTTTTATTTGAGTACGGAATAGATAAATCAAAGATACTTCCTAAATCACAAACAGTCACCGAAATAAAAGGAATTAAGGGTTCGATAGTTATACCCGAATCTTACATAGAGAACTCCATAGAAAGAATGAGAATATATAGAAAAATATCAGTTGCAAAAACACCCGAAGAGGTAGAGAAAATAAAAGAAGAGGTTACAGATAAATATGGAAAACTCCCTGAAGATGTGGAAAGATTATTCAAATACTCATTAATAAAAGTTAAAGCCAACATGGAAGGTATCAGAGAAATAGAAATAGGTGATTCGTATATATCCTTTAAATTCGATAAAGATACTTTACCCATTATAGATAAATATAATAAATATTCTCGAAAAGTCACTTTCTTCCCGGAAACCAGAGAACTTATAAGTTATGGACCTAAAGATAGTATAACTTATATGGAAAGGATATTTTCATAAGAGGTGGAAAATATGTTGTGCGATACTGTAGCAGCAATTTCTTCACCTATAGGCACTGGAGCTATAGGTATTGTAAGGGTTACAGGTTCAAAAAAAGACGTTGAAATTATTATAAGAAAAGGCTTAAAGAGAAAAAATTACCTATCAAAAAGAATATATTTCGGCTGGTTATATAACGAACAAAATGAAAAAGTAGACGAAGTTACTTGGGTTTATCATGAAAAACCTCATTCATATACAGGTGAAGATATGCTTGAGATATTTTGTCATGGCGGTAAATTGATAACTCTCAAGGTTTTAAATACCGTATTGCAATATGGAGTTAGACAAGCATTCGCTGGAGAGTTTACTAAAAGAGCAGTATTAAATGGTAAAATGGACTTAATAAAAGCTGAAGCTATAAACAACCTAATTACTTCAGAAACAGAAATTTCTCTAAAAGCCTCTTTTAATCAATTAAAAGATTCTCTTTCAAAAAAGGTATTATCAATAAAAAATCAGTTATTAAATATTGCTGCCGAGATAGAAGTAGAAATGGATTATCCTGATGATGTAGAAATGGCAAGTACTGATATTGAAATTAAAATTGTAAATATTATAAATTCAATCGACAATATCTTGAAAGAAGCTGATAATGGTATAATAGCTATTAGCGGAGTGAGAACAACCATTGTAGGAAAACCTAATTCTGGTAAAAGCACTCTTTTGAATGCTCTTTTAAGAAAGGATCGAGCAATAGTTACTGATATACCTGGAACTACCAGAGATACCATTGAAGAGAATTTAAACATTAAAGGTATATTTATAAAAATTATAGATACAGCTGGAATCAGACACACTGAAGATATAATAGAAAAGGTTGGCATCGAAAGAGCCATTAAATCAATAAAAGATTCTCATTTAATCTTGTTTGTCTTAGATGGTACTACTTCATTTTCAAAAGAAGATCAGATGATCTATAATGAATTAATAAAACTTCAAGATAAAACTGTTATAATGGTTCTAAATAAATCTGATGCTCCGGATTTTGATAAAAATAAGTTCAATTTAATCAGTCAAGAAAAATCCTTTGATATGGTTACTATTTCAGCAAAAAATGGTGAAGTAAAAACTTTAGAAGAAAAGATTTATGAGATATTTTATGATAAACTTAATATAGAAGAACCGACTTTAACTAACGAAAGGCAAAAAATCACCTTAGAATCATCAAAAAGTTATCTTGTTAAAGCTATAAATTCTATAAAAAAAGGCTTTTCAAACGATGTAGTAATGATAGATATTAGAAAAGCGATAGAAAAGATTTATGAACTTACTGGAGAAAACTATAATGAAGAATTACTTAATACAATTTTTTCAAACTTTTGTGTAGGAAAATAATTTAAAATAATTTATTTTTTAAATGAAGTAGGGTGATAATTATTCTTACAAAGCAAAAACCTTTAGATATAAATAACTATGTTGAATGTTTCTCTCACAAGAGCGAAAAGAAAATTAATAGTAGTTGGCGATAGCTTTACTTTAAGTAGCTCTGCTATTTACAAAGAATTAATTGAACATATTAAAAATACCGGAAATATTTGCTCAACTCAGAAATATAAAAATACTATTTTCTCAAACTTCGCATAGTGAATTAGGTGGTGAAAAATGTATATAACAATCTCAATAATTCTTGGATTAATACCTTTTTTACAGTTTTTTATTAAAGGATGGCTGTTTTTTGGTGTATCTTCCCTTATACTAATATTCTCCTATTTTATTTTAAAAAATCGAGGAACTTTTCATTTTATAACCCTTTCCTCACTTTTGCTAATTTCACAGTTGATAATGAATTTTATGGAATTTTCAAACATTCCTCTTTTTATTTACATCGCATTTGCTAGTTTCCTTTTATTTATAGCTTCAAGAGATGAAAGGATAGTTGATGATCTAAAAAGATACATAAAAAATGAAGGATATTCTGATGAAAACTGGAAGTTTGAAATTTGTTTTTTTGGCATGGGGCAGATTAAAAACATAGATCAATTAACTAATTTAACAACAGCAGTTTTTGGATTTGGAGATAAAGGCATAGCATTTAGCACTAAGCTTGGTAATGGTTTATACAAAAGGTTTATTGATTATAAAGATATTGACGATTTTGGAATGTTTAAATTGCAAAAAAAACAAGAATTATATTATCCAAAAATCAGAGACATGTTTATGTGGCCAACTAATATGACCACCATGCACAAACCATACATAAACACATACGGTTTATATTTATTAATAAATGATGAAACGCTAACTTTTTACGAAGCACCCAGCATAATAATAAAAATATCAGAACATTTGGAACAAAATGCGAGGTAGTCAATTTTTTCATTTGAAAAAAATTTTGAATTTGGGAGGATACCATGAAAATCTTAAAAATGGCTTGGTATGAAATCAAAAAAGTTGTTAGAAATCGTGGTGTTTTAATAATAAGTATAATAATCCCCGTTGTTTTAGCGTATTTTGGATCGTCTTTCTATCCTATTGATATGACGCAGAATTTCCAACTGGCTTTGTATAATGAGGATAAAAGTTTGCTGGGTAATTTTGCTTTTATTTTAATAAAACAATTTTTAAATTTCGATAATACCCTTGAGATAAAAAACGATGATCAGTTAACCCAATTAATAAAAGAAGGTGAATACGATTCTATAGTTATTATCCCAAAGGGGTTCACTTCTAACTTAATGGATAAAAAACAAACAACGTTATACGTGGTTCCAAACCCCCATAAAATTCAAAACAGTATGATGATATACACAGGTTTCAAAGCTGTTTTTGATGAACTTGCCGGGATCCCAGAAATTAAGGTGGGTTCTACAACAGAATTTTTACTTGGTGGCGGTATAGGTATAGATGAAACACGACCCAAACCAGAAATAAAAATGCTTATTCCAAGCCAAGAAGATGGTTCCTTGATTGTATCTGAAACTTCAAATCTCTCGATAAATGATATGTTTGCTCCAATCGTTGCTGTTGTAGCTATTTTATTACTATCTATGATTGGAATCGCGAATTCCACTGGTCAATCAAGGGAAGTTGGATTATTGGATTTATATATATCTAATGGTCTAAAAAGTCATGAATTTCTTATTTCAAAATTAATCGCTTACACTATTATAGGTTTTGTCGCAGGTCTATTTTCATGGTATATGTTTAGATTCTTTGGAGTACAGTCCCAAGCAAACCCTTTCAATTTAATTTTATTGGTATTAATATCTGTTATATCTTTCACTTCTTTTGGTCTATTTTTATCATCTTTTTTGAAAACCGCTCGAGGGTCATCGTTTCTTGTAACAGCTGTGATTGGTGGAATGCTTGTCTTCGGAGGCGTTTTAATTCCAATACCCGCTGGTAGTTTCCTTGAAAAAGTAGCAAGCATCTTTCCCATTAAATATTCTTTGGATAGCTGGAGAAAGCTAACCGTGTTGGGGTATGGATTAGGTGACATTAGTTATGAGATAATAATTTTGTTGACTTTTTCGGTAGTGTTTTTTATTGGTTCATGGTTGTTTCTTGAATTGACTCAAGAAACCTAACTTTTGGAGGAATACGATTAGTGAATACTATTGCATTTTTAACTGATTGGGGAATATCTTCTTATTACGTTTCAGTATGTAAATCTGTAATCAAAAAGATAAATGGTAACTGTGATATTATTGATATTACGCATAATGCAGGGCATTTTAACATAAAAAAATATGCCGCTATTATTATGAGAGCCTGTAAAGATTTTGAAGATGGGACAGTATTTTTATGTGTTGTTGATCCTACAGTTGGAAGCTCAAGAAAAGCAATCGCTTTTGAAACTTTGAAGAAAAAATTATATTTCGTAGGACCTGATAATGGTTTATTTAGCTATGTCATCGATGAATATGATGTAAATGAAGCCTATGAACTAACCAATAAAAATTTCTATTATAAATCAGAGTATTCATCAACTTTTCACGGTAGAGACATATTTTCTCCAGCTGCTGCTTATATTTCAAAGGGCATATTACTGAACCATTTTGGCCCAAAGGTAGAAAACTTAATAACCTTCAATATAAAGAAACCTAAAATTAAAAATAATCAAATAATATGCGATTTTTTGTATAAAGACGATTTTGGTAATATAGAAACGAATTTAGACTATAACTTTTTAAATAATAAATATTCAGGAAAGAAATTTATGGTAGAAATTAACGGAATAAAAAAGGAAATCGTTTTTGTAAAAAATTATTCAGAAGTAAAGAAAAACGAATTATTAATTCACCTAGATAGCTCTGGATACTATGAGATTTCTAAAAATATGGGAAATGCTTCCGAGGAGTTTAACATAGATAACCAATTTGAAGGAGAGGTCAAGATTTTTTCTAATGACTAGATACAAATCTATAAAAGAACCAAAAGAGGTAAAATTGAATATTGAACGATCTGAATTTATTGGAAATGTTCAAAAAGTTGATACTTCAGAGTCTGCTCAAGAATTCATTAAAGAAATCTCACAAAAATATATAAACGCTACTCACAACTGTTGGGCCTATAAGGTTTATGAAAACGAAAGAGAAATTTTTAATTATTCAGATAACGGGGAACCATCTGGAACAGCGGGTAAACCAATATTTGGCGTAATTGAAAAATATGGATTAAACAACATCGCAATAGTCGTAACAAGATACTTTGGAGGAGTAAAGTTAGGAATTCGCGGATTAATAGATGCATACTCATCAACTGCAGAAGAAGCAGTAAAGAAATCAAAAGTTGTTAATTATCACAAAACTTCAATCTATGAAGCAGAATGCGATTACAGTCAATTTTCTGAAATTGAACGATTAACTCGAAAAATCTATGATTTTAAGATAATAGATCAAAATTTTGGAGCCAGTGTTCATTTCACGTTTGAAATTCCTGAAGAAAATAGAGCAAGAATATTAAAGATTTTCGAAAACAAAGTAAATAAGATAAAATTTTTGATGAGAGGCGAATCTTTCATAGATAATAACCTTGATTAATTGAGTTTAGATGATTTAGGAGGAAACTTTTATGTACAATAATTTATATAGGAAATACAGGCCCATGAATTTTGATGAGCTTATAGGGCAAGAACATGTAATAAAATACTTCAAAAACACTATAAAAAAAGATGAAATCTCTCATGCATATATTTTTTCAGGTCCTAGAGGCACTGGAAAAACTACCACTGCAAGGATACTTTCCAAAATAGTAAATTGTAAAAATCCAAAAGAATACAATCCCTGCCATGAATGCGAGAATTGTATCTCAATAAATAAAAACGGTTTTATAGATGTAATTGAGATGGACGCTGCATCCAACAGAGGAATAGATGAAATAAGAAATATTAGAGAATCTGCAAATTATAAGCCTGTTCATGGGAAATATAAAGTATACATAATAGATGAATTCCATATGTTGACAAGAGAAGCTTTCAATGCTTTACTAAAAACTCTTGAAGAACCACCAAGGCATGTTATTTTTATTTTAGCAACAACTAATTTAGAAAAAGTCCCAGAAACTATCATTTCCCGTGCTCAAATTATAAATTTCAAGAATCTAGCAAATGACGATATAGTTGATGGGCTAAAAAAGATTGCAGAATTAGAAAACATAGAGTATGAATTAGAAGCCCTACAAATCATAGCAAAAAAGGCAAAAGGTGGTATGAGAGACGCCATTTCTATGTTTGAGCAAGTAGAGAAATTCGGAGCCAGCAAAATCACCTTACAAGAAACTCTTGACATATTAGGATTATTTGATGAAAGTTTTGTATCTAACTTCATAGATATTGTTTATTCATCAAAAATCGACGAATTTTTAAAGAAATCTGAAGAGCTTTTTAGTTCGGGTAAAGATCCAGAAATATTAGTAGAACAATCTCTTGAATTTCTTTTCAATAAATTATCGAAAGATTATAACGACAATTCCATATTTTTGATGAAAACTCTGAACGAATTACTTAAAGATTTAAAATATAGTGAAAATAAAAGATTGATATTTGATGTTGAAATTCTTGATTTTATGAGTAAGAAAATGAAAAATGAACAAATATTTTACAGTGGAACCCCAACAACGACTTTAGAAAGACAAAACAGCCAAAGGCAAAAAGAAGATATAAAAAAATTCGAAGATCCTCTTCTAAAAAAGATTCTTAATTATTTCAGTGATCCCCATGAGAAAAAATCAAATTTAGCAATATATTTTGCTTTGTTATCTTCAACACCTAAAATAGACAAAGACAAAATAGATTTTACTTTTTCTTCTGACCAAAAATTAGAATTTGATATTTTAAAAAAATATACAGACGAACTCAAAGTTAACATTTATTTATTAATAGATGGATCTTACGACATATCTATTAATTTTGCTGATAGCCAAAATGAAAATTTAGATACCTCTCAACAAAGTAAACTTTTTGAAGAAAAAAGGTTGTTTTAGGTAAAAAAAATGTTATATCTAATTTTCGCTATGAGAGTCGAAGCCAAAAAAATTATAAAACATTTTAATTTAAAAAAAGTTAGTGATAAACCTTTTGAAGTTTATGAAGGGAAAAATATTAATCTCATAATATCCGGTGTTGGAAAAATTAATAGTAGTGCAGCCACTGCTTACTTATTAAAAGATATAAAAGTAGATCATAATGACCTTGATTATATAATAAATATAGGTATCTGCGGCACATTAAATGAAAATTTTAACGTTGGGGATTTGGTTTTAATAAACAAAATAAGAGATTATAAAAGAAAGAAAAATTATTATCCCGATATTATTTTTAAACATTTTTTAAAAGAAGGTTCAATACAATCTATAGATTATATCAATACAGAGTACGAAACAGAAGAAGATCTGGTTGACATGGAATCTTCTTCGATTTTTTATACGGCTTCTAAATTCTTAAATACCCATCAAATACATTGTTTAAAGGTTGTATCTGATGTAGCTAAAGATAAAAATAATACAGAAAAAATCTCTAAAAATTTTGTAGAAGAGTTAATTGAGAAGAATTTAATTAAAATCGTGGAATTCATTTATTCTATAGCTCATTTTCAAGAAAAGTTTCAGCTAGTACTTTCTAAGAAAGAAATAGAAATCATAAATAAAATTTCTAAAAAACTAAAACTCACATTCTCCCAAAAAAAACAATTTGAAAATGCTTATTATTACTATAAAACAAAAAACCATCAAGAACCAAACTTTATTCAAGAATTCTTATATATTGTTCCTAATAACAAAAGTGAAAGGGATGTTATTTTTGAAAGCCTTAAAAAACAATTATTTTCTTGAACCTTTTTCACATATATATGTAGAAAAAAAAGCATACGATTATCCTTTATCCAAAATAATCCTTGAAAAATTCAAAAATAGTAAAGTTATTTTTATAGATAATTACAATGAAATCTTTTCCAGAAACAATCAAAATCCCTACATTCAAAAACTCTCTCCTTCTCTTATAATTGCGGTAAAAACAAGAGAATTAATATACAAAGGTTCAAGGTTGTGTCATGATTTTAAAGAGGAAAATTTCTATTACACGAATTTTATATTGAACTGTCTATTCGATTGTGATTACTGTTATTTAAAAGGTATGAACCTCTCTTCATACCCACTTTTTTTTGTTAATCTAAACGATTATTTTTTGGAAATTAACAAGTTAATCAAAGATAAGAAAAGAATATATCTCAGCATCTCTTACGATTCTGACATTTTACTTTTCGAAAGGTTATATCCTTTTTTAGAAGAGTGGTTAAATTTCGCTAAGAAAAATTCACAAGTAAATATAGAAATACGTACCAAAAGTACTAATTATAAAAAATTCTTAGATTTTGATCCTTCGGAAAATGTAATAATAAGTTGGAGTTTAACTCCAGAAGAAGTTATATCAAGATTCGAAAGAAAAACACCTTCGCTTAGAAAAAGATTAGAAGCAGCTTCAAAATTGTTAGAAAAAGGATGGAAAATAAATCTAGCTTTGGATCCTTTAATATATTTAGATAACACATGGGAAGAAACATATAAAAATTTTATAAACACGATATTGAAAGAAATAGAAATCGAAAAGATAAACTCTTTTACTTTGGGCGTTTTTAGGATACCTTCTATATACTTGAAAAGAATGAAGAAGTTTTCAACATCCCCATTAGCCTTTTATCCTTATCAAACTAAGCGAGGTATTGCAACTTATCCTGAAGATTTAAAAATAAAAATGATCAACTATGTAAAAAACATGCTTGAAGAACATGTTGATTCCTCAAAAATTTACATTATATGAAGGGGTGGATGCAGCGTTTTATGCTGCAGACGGGGTAGTCATTTTTATTCCCC